>JBJTWP010000217.1:0-4684 GCA_046081805.1 Cyanobacteriota bacterium | reverse complement strand
GATCCTTCACCCGCTCCGCCAATGCCCGCGAGACAGTGCTGTGGACCAACTGTGAAGCGGCCACTGAAATCGCCCGTCAGCTCAAGCTGCGCAACATCGGTGGGGTGGTGATCGTCGATTTCATCGACCTGGATTCACGCCGCGATCAGCTGCAGCTGTTGGAGCACTTCACCCAGGCCGTACGCGATGACGCCGCCCGGCCCCAGATCGCCCAGCTCACTGAACTGGGCCTGGTGGAGCTCACGCGCAAACGCCAGGGCCAGAACATCTACGAACTCTTTGGCCGTGCCTGCCCTAGCTGCGGCGGCCTCGGCCATGTGGCCGTGCTGCCCGGCAAGGACACCCTCCAGCCCCTGGCCACCGTCACCGGCGTGGTGCGCTCCGCCGCGTCGGCTCGGGCTGAGGTTCTCAGCCCTGGGGCGGGCGACTCCTCCGGGGTTGGGCGCCGCCGCCGCGGCGGTCGGGGGGGGCGTGGTGGCGCTGCGAGCACCGCGCCCGTGGTCTCTACCCTGAGCTCCGGTGTGGAGATCGGTGAGCACACCGTGGTGCCGCTGCTGCTGGACGATGGCGCCGGTGGCCTCGCCACCGTTGAGCCCCGGGACGCGCGCCGGCCGGAGCCCGAGCTGGTGGTGGTGCCGATGGAGCCTGAGCAGGAGCTGGTGTTCGGCTGGATGGGTCTGAATCCTGCCCTTCTGCTCGATCAGCCTCCGGCCGGCGACAACGTTGTGGTGCGGGTGATCCGTCCGGGCTCCGACCCTGAGGTGGTGCTTGAGGAGGCTCGCCAGCAGCAACTCGCGGCCAGCGGCCAGCGCCGCCGTCGGGGTCGCGGCAGTCGTGGCAATGGCACAGCTGTTGCGGCCGGCGGCGCCCCTCCTGCCGCGGCGGACATCGGGTTGGAGATGCCCGTGGAGATCACCCCACTGCCGGAGATCACCCGGCCCGAAACCGTGGTGACGGTCACCGTCCCCACCCGTGCCGCCGAGCCCATCCCGGAGCCGGTGGCCGAGCCGTCAGTCCCTGAGCCCGCCGAGCCGGCCGACGATGAGGGTGCACCGCGTCGCCGTCGTCGCCGCTCCTCAGCTGTGGCCTGAGCGGCGGTTGCCCCACGATGCCCCGGCTGGGCGAGCAGCCTGTCCTTGCCTGTCCTGACGACAGCCTGCTGCCGGATCTGGTGGCCGGCGTGGATGAGGTGGGGCGCGGCTGTCTGTTCGGGCCCGTCTTCGCTGCTGCGGTGATGCTGGCAGTGGAGGCCCATGGCCCCCTGCTGGCGGCAGGTCTCACCGACAGCAAACAGCTCTCCGCCAGGCGCCGTGCCGCCCTGGTGCCCCAGATTCAGGCCGAGGCCCTCAGCTGGGGCATTGGCCAGGCCTCCGCAGCCGAAATTGACCGCCACGGCATCCGCGGCGCCACGGAACGGGCGATGCTGCGGGCGCTGCAGAAGCTGGCCGCTCCACCGGAGCTGGTGCTGGTGGATGGCGTGTTGCCCTTGCGGTTGTGGAAGGGTCGTCAATGCAGCGTGGTGGGTGGCGATGGCCGCTGTCCGGCGATCGCCGCAGCCAGCGTGCTGGCCAAGGAAGCCCGCGACGGGCTGATCCGTCGCTTGGCTGAGCGATACCCCGGCTACGGACTGGAGCGCCATGTCGGCTACGGCACCCCCCAGCATCGCCGTGCCCTGCGGGAGCTCGGGGCTGCGCCCCTGCACCGCGTTTCGTTTCTGGGCAAACTTGGGCTCAGTTCTGACGACACCAGTCGCGGAAATCGTCCACGAGCTGCTGGCCCACCCGGGTCTTGATGCCCAGCAGGATGCCGGCCAGCAGCGATCGGCCGGTGGCCTCAAGCACCTTCGCTGGGATGAGCTTCAGCAGCGGTGGTTGGCTCACCTCCACGCCAAGGGTGGCCTCGCCCTCCAGCCCCTTCTCGCCGGAGCTGAGCCGGGAGCTCAGGGTCAGCTGGAAGTCGTCCACCAGGCCCAGTCCTGCCAGCTGGCAATCGCTCGCCTCCAGCGTGATCGTCCCGGGTTCCATCCGGCAGCACAGTTCCACCACCGGCTGGATCTGCAGTTGGAACACCTGCACTGTGGTGACGGAATAGCGCCAGCGTCCCGGGCCCAGCCGCTCCAGCTGGCTGGAATCGAGCAGGGCGTTCACCACCCGCTCCTCATCGGCGAGATAGGCCGGGAGTTTCTGGGCCTGCTCGGCCACCGTGAGTTGCAGTTCCTGGCTGGCGCTGAAGGCCAGTGGCATGGCCCGCTGGCCGGCGCGGCATGATCCTATCGGCCAACTTTCTTGCCTCCATGCGCCTCGCCTTCCTCGGCCCCGCCGGCACCTACGGTGAGCAGGCGGCCCTGAAGCTGGCGGAGCTTGAGGGCATCAGCGATCTGGAGCTGGTGCCGCAGCAGGGCATCCGTGCCGTGGTGCATGCCCTTGCCCAGGGGGACTGCCAGGCTGCGGTGGTGCCGGTGGAGAATTCGGTGGAGGGTGGTGTCACCACCTGCCTGGATGCCCTCTGGGAGCATTCTGATCTGGCCGTGGCCCGGGCGTTGGTGCTGCCGATCCGCCACGCGCTGCTGGGATCCGGTGGCTTGGAGGGGGTGAGCGAGGTGCTCTCCCACCCCCAGGCCCTGGCCCAATGCAGCCAGTGGCTGGCGGCGCACGCCCCGAAGGCCCTGCAGCTGCCCACCAGTTCCACCGCCGAGGCGGCCCGGCTGGTGGCCGGCAGTCGCTTCCGGGCCGCGATTGCCTCCCTGGATGCCGGGCGTGAGCAGGGACTCCAGGTGCTGGCCTACCCGATCAATGATGTACCCGGGAACTGCACCCGGTTCCTGTTGCTGCGCCGGGGAGACCGCCGTCAGGATGGCCCCCTGGCCAGCCTGGCCTTCTCGCTCCATTCGAATCAGCCCGGAGCACTGCTGGAGGCCCTCACCTGCTTTGCACGGCGTGCGCTCAACATGAGCCGTATCGAATCCCGCCCCTCCAAGCGTGAGATGGGGGAATACATCTTTTTCGTGGATCTGGAGCTGAGCAGCGCTGCTGACCAGCTGGATGGGGCCCTGGAGGATCTACGGCCCCTCTGCGAGCACCTGGCCCTGTTCGGGGCTTACCCGATCACCAATCTGGTGGTGGATTCGGCTGTCGACGCCGACACACCGGAGTGATCCTCGCCCGCTGAATCACCGGGTTTCTGGCCCCTGAACACCCCGAACTGCATCAGGCCGGTGGCAAATGCCCAGTGCATCAGCAGGATCGTGGGGGCTTCCCGCAGGCCCTGGAGGATCGCCCGGGGCCCCAGGGCGAGGATCGCACCGGGCCGGCGCAGCCCTTCCAGGATGGAGTCAATCCAGGAGGGGAGGGTGGCCGCGCTCCAGTCGCCCGTCTCGATCCGGAGGCCCAGGCCCCAGGGGCTGCCTTCCAGGTTGGCCTGCAGCGAACGGATGCTGGCGAATTCGGGATGGGCCCACTGTTCGAGCAGCTGGCGCATCACCCAGCGTTCCCTGCGGTTCATGGCACCGTCAGCGGGATCACGCCGGTTCCAGTCGGCCACCGCCAGCAGGCCGCCTGGCTTCAGCACCCGCAGCAGCTCATCGGCGTAGCGCTGCTTGTCAGGCATGTGGGGGCAGGCCTCAACACTCCAGACGGCATCGACGCTGTCCTGCTCCAGATCGAGGGCCAGGGCGTCCATCACGGCGAAGCGGCAGGACAGTCCCGGCCGCGTGAGCGCCCTGGCGCGGTGGATCTGGGCCGGGCTGATGCTGATGGCGAGGACCTCAAAGCCGTAGTCGCGGGCCAGGATCCTGGCGCTGCCGCCGATCCCGCAGCCCACATCCAGCACCCGACTGCCGGGCGGCAGGCTATCCAGTCGACTCCAGCGCACCAGGGCGTGCACGAAGTCTTCCTTGGCACGACGGAAATCCACCGCCCCGATGGCCTGGGGCGGATGGCCGTAGTGCCCCAGGTGGATGTGCTCGCCCCAGAGCTTCTCCAGCAGCTGGTCCTCTGTCCAGCGGTCATAGGCGGCGGCCACGCTGGCCGCGTCGTGGTAGCGACGATTGCGGCGCAGCCACAGGGTCGTGGCCGCCGCGCCAAGGGCCAGGGAGACGGCTCCGGCGGCGATGGCGGCCAGCGGCCAGTGGATGGGCATGGTCACTGGGGCTGTAAGGTGTCCTTCAGAACGGTCCGCGCCGCCAGCTGGCGGCGGGTGTGGTCGAGCAGCTCGTATTCCTGGCGCAAGCGGGCGGCCGTGTCGGTGAGCTCCAGCAGGGCCTGCTGATGGTCGGCCACCGGGCCCCCCAGGTGGGCGCCGATCCAGAACGACAATTCCCGCGGCAAATCGGGCAGGTCGCTGGGCACCACAGCCGGTTTGCCCACCAGTTTGCCCGTGAGCCCCACCACATCACGGAGGGCGGTCCTCACCTCGGTGGCCAGGGCCTTGAGGGCATCGTGGTCGGGGTGAGGCTCATCTTCGATCCAGCTCACCAACCCCACGCGAAACGGAGCTTCGCGCACGATGTCGAGCACGCGGAAGCGCTGCTGACCCATGGTCACGATGTTGCTGCGCTCGTCCGGCTGGGTCTGGCAATGAAGAATCTCGGCGCAGCAGCCCACATCGGCCATGCGCTTTTCCTGCGGATCCCAGCGAACCACCCCGAAGCGGCGGTCTTCCTCCATCACCTTGCGCAGCATCAGCC
>JBJTWP010000216.1:0-11498 GCA_046081805.1 Cyanobacteriota bacterium | reverse complement strand
TTTCATTGATTTCCAGAACCACGTTGGTCGGATCCACCCCAGCAGAGCGGGTGGCCTCTCGCAAGGCGCCCGAGCCCACCGCCCCGTCGTCGATCACGGAGGCCTCGAAGTTGAGAAACAGCAGGGGGCTTGCCGATGGCTCAACTCGAGTGAGCAGCTCCGCATATCCCACGAGTGCTGTCTGGCGACAGAGCCGGTCGAGGTCGAGCAGGCAGCCTGTTGCCTGGGCCATGGCAAAAGCCCGGCCCACGTCCATCCTCTCCGGTCGGGCGAGGGCCTCCAGACCAATCATCCGTTTCTGTTTGAGGGAGACGATGGGCTGGAAGCGGATCGCTAGCTCCCCGGAGCCCAGGACACTCCTCAGCCGATTGGATTGGATGGTGGTCAAGGGCTTGTACTGAACCCGCGATATAGTCAAGGTGAAGGATCGCTTTGAGCTGTTCCGTAACAACCGTCTCTTTTGCTGAGATTCGTGACATCGGGGACCCCTGTCAACGGAGAGACGTGTCATCCGGCGGCGCCCCATCGCGTTGCGCTCGATGGCGGCACCCGGCAGCGGGGCCCTGACCAGCGAAAATCGGAGCAGTTTGCCAGCCAGCCATGAGCGCTTCCCCCGACGCCCCCAATACGGCTGAAACCGCTCCGGTGGAGCATCCCCACGACTTTGAGGTGCAGAAGGAACGGCACCAGCAGATCCGCAACGACCCCGACTACGACGACTGGGAGTACGGCACCGAACCGCTACCCCATGAGGCCTGGCTCAACCGGAATCCCTCGGCTTGAGCCGCCGTGCCAGGGGCAGGGTCAGCAGGCAGATCACGGCCATGGCCCCCCATAGGCCCGCCCCATGCCCCTGGGCATCGAGACTCATCCCCGCCAGCAGTGGAACGGCGAAGGCACTCACGGCGAAGCACTGGGAGAACAGGGCCATGGCCAGGCCCTGATGGGCGGGTGAGGTGAGCTCGATCACGGCCTCGGTGGCGATCGGCAGGAACGCCGCCTCCCCCAGGGCCAGGGGCAGCTGGGCCACCAGCACCAGCGCCAACCCCTGGCCATGGAGGCTGGAGAGCGCCAGCAGGGCCGTCCCCACCGCGAAGCACATCAGGCTCAGGCTGAGCCCCACCGCCAGCGGCCGCCTGGCCAGGGCCTGGCCCACCGGCCACTGGAGCAGCACCAGCAGCCCCAGCTGCAGGCCGATGAACAGGGCCCCCAGGCTCTCGGGCATGGCCGGTCGTGCCATCCCGCCGCGCACCAGATCCAGCGGCAGGGCGCTCTGCATCAGGGCCGGCAGGCTGGTGGCCACCAGGGTGATCAGCAGCACCGGCAGCAGCGGCGACAGCCAGCGGCGCCAGTCGGTCTGGCGCGGCGCCAGCTGACCCGGGGGATCCGGCAGACGCCGCCAAAGCAGCAGGAGCCCCATGATGATCACACAGGCGATGTCCACCAGGTAGATCCCCCGCAACTGCCCCGCTGCGCTCAGTCCCGCCCCCAGCAGGGCTCCGCTGGCGATGCCCAGGGCGTCGGCGGTGCGCACCAGGGCGTACCCGCGTCCTGAGGGGATCGGTGCCGGGCCCGCGGCACAGGCCAGGGGAACCGCCAGCTCAATCGCCGGCCAATAGAGCCCCATGGCGGTGCCCTGCAGCATCTGGCCCACCAGGTAGGCCCAGACGCCCTCGGCACTGAACAGCCGTGCATCACCCAGCAGCGAGGCCAGCACCGCCAGCAGCACCGGGACGGCACAATTCACGCCGCGATCCAGCAGCACGCCGCTCACGAAACGGCTTCCAGTGCCCACCAGGGCCGCGACCGCCACCCCCAGCGTCACCTGGGAGGCACTGAACTGCTCCTGGTGGAACACCAACGGCGTGAGGTAGAGCACGCCACCGGCCCCGACCGACCCGATCCAGCGCACGGCCGCCACCTCGCGCAGCGCCGCGGGAAACTGGTGCAGCCAACCCCGTCCTGCCCGTGCCCGTCTCGCCGGCTGCGTCACGTTTGGCTGCATCTAGGGCGGGGTTGGCTGCGGGCGCCAAGCGGCGGATCAAACGGTTGGCCCTGGGCCTGGCCACCAGTGTGCTGGTTGGCCTGCCGCCGGCGACGCCGGTCGGCGCTGCCGAGCAATTGCGGCTGCAGCTCGATGGGCTGGAGTTGCCGGTGAATCTGGCTGAACTCGAGGCCTGGAGTCGCGAGCCGGGGCGCAGTGGTGGGGATCTGGCGGTGTGGCTCCACCTGCTGGAGCCCAAGAGTCGCCGCGGCTTGGTCCGCCTGCTCCGGGCCCCACTGCTGCGGGACCGCAGTTTCGGGCTGCAGCTGCTGGGCAGCTGGAGTGGCGAACAGATGCTGCAGGAGGTGGGGGAGCTGCTCACCACAAGCCAGGGCCGCAGCACCGCTGCGGTGTTGCTCAGCACCCTGCGCAACCTGTTGCAGCACCAGCAGAGCGTCAACGCGATCGAGCTGCTGCGGGCCCTGCCGGGGCCCGAGCTCGTGCTGCGGATCGATGTGGTGCTGGAGCTGGCCCAGCAGTGGCAGGGCCAGCTGGCCCTGCAGACCAGGGCGCTGCAGCAGTTGCGGCGGCTCGAGCTGCCTCGCCGGGATGTCCGCCGGCTGGCCCTGGGCGGCGGCGCTGTCGCCGCGCCACGACGGCACCAGCTGCCGGTGCCCCATCGCTCCGGGCCCCTGGCGGTGGAGGTGTGGCCGAGCCGGGATCCTGCCCCCGGTCCCTGGGTGTTGCTGATGCCGGGCCTGGGGGGTGATCCCGACCAGCTGGGCTGGCTGGCGGCGGCCCTGGCGGAGCGGAGCTGGCCGGTGGTGGTGGTGGAGCACCCTGGCAGCGACGGCAAGGCGATGCGGGCCTCGCTCGATGGCCAGCGCCCGCCACCTGGGGCCGAGAGCCTGCCGGATCGACTGGCGGACCTGCAGGCCGTGTTGGCGGCCCAGCGCAACGGGAGCCTCGGGCCGCTCGGGCCCGGGCAGGCGGGGCGCCAGGGGGTGGTGTTGATGGGCCATTCCCTGGGTGGACTGACGGCGCTGATCGCGGCTGGCCTCCAGCCGGAGCGCGGGCTGGAGCGCCGCTGCCGGCGGGCCCTCGATCGCCTGCCCCTCACCAATCTCTCGCGCCTGCTGCAGTGCCAGATCCCCCAGCTGGAGGAGTGGACGACCCTGCGGCCCGACACCGACGCCAGCCCGCTGCTGGCCGTGGTGGCGTTCAACAGCTTCGGCGGTCTGCTCTGGCCCCGCGATGGCCTGGCGCCCCTGCGGGTGCCGGTGCTGCTGGTGGGGGGCAGTCTGGATCTGATCACCCCACCGATCAGCGAGCAGCTGCCGCCCTTCCTCCAGGCGATCAACCCCCGCAGCCGCCTGGTGCTGGTGGAGGGCGGCAGCCACTTCTCGCCGGTGCGACTGGCGCGGCAGCGAGACGCCCTGTTCCGCCTGGGGGATGAGCTGGTGGGGGTCGAACCGAGGCGAGTCCAGAGTCTGTTGCTCAATCTCACCAGCGAATTCCTGCTGAGCCTGCGTGAACCCCTGCTGCTCATGCCCCAGCAGCGCCAGCAGGAGGGGATCACCGCCTGGGTGCTGGATCGGCGCCAGGCCCGCCAGTGGTGGGGCAGCCTGCCGCGCCGCGAGCTGGTGCCGTAGGGCAGGAGGCCGGTGACGAGCCGCCCCTCAGCCGTAGCTCACCCGCGGATCCAGCAGCGCCACCAGCAGATCCACCGCCACCGTGACGAGCACCACCAGGGCGGCCACCACCACCACGATCCCCTGCACCAGCGGGTAGTCGCGCTGGCCGATCGCCTCCTGCAGCCGGAAGGCGATGCCTGGCCAGGAGTAGGTGACCTCGATCAGCAGCGCCCCGCCGATCAGCGAGGCCACGGTGATGCCGATGATCGTGAGCACCGGCAGCAGGGCGTTGGGCAGGGCGTGGCGGAGCACCACCCGGGCTTCGCCGAGGCCGCGACTCCGGGCGGCCTCCACATGGTCGGAGTCGAGGCTGCGGCGCAGGTTGAGCCGCAGGGCGTTGGTGAAGATCCCGCTCAGCAGCAGCCCGAGGGTGCCGGCGGGCAGCACTAGGTGCCGCAGCGCGCCAGCGAAGGTCTGCCAGCCTCCACCAGCGACAACCTGGCGCAGCCCATCCAGCAGGTAGAAGCCGCTGGCCTCGGGCGGCACCAAGGTGGCGGGAAATCGCCCCCCCACCGGCAGCCAGCCCAGCCCCACCGCAAACACCAGCTGCACCACCATGGCGGCCCAGAATGGCGGCAGGGCATAGGTGCCGATGCCGTAGAGCCTCCCAGCCAGATCCAGCTTTCCCTCAGGTCGGGCGATGCCGCTGAAGCCCACCGCCAGGCCCACCACAGCCGCGACCAGCAGGGCCGTGCCGCCCAGTTCCAGGCTGGCCGGCAGGCTCTGGCGGATCACCTCGGCCACGGGTTGCTGGTTGGTGAGTGAGCTGCCCAGCTCCCCCCGCAGCAGCTGCAGCAGAAACTGGCCGTATTGCTCCAGCAGGGAGCGATCCAGTCCCAGCTGGGCCCGCAGCGCTGCTCGCGCCGCCTCCGGCGCGCGGGTGCCCAGCAGGGCATCGATCGGATCCCCCGGCGCCACCCGCAGCAGCAGGAACACCAGGCTGGCGATCAGCCACAGCATCACCGGCGCCAGGGCCAGCCGGGCCAGCATGTAACGCAGCAGGGCCCGGCGACGGCTCATCGGCCCCTCTCCAGCGCCTGCAGCAGCACCCGGCCCGAGCCGTCGTAGAGGGGGGTGCTCACCGGCGGGCGGGCCCAGGCCCGCGGGGCCACCAGCCACAGCGGCAGGTAGGGGTTGGCGCTGGCGGTGCGGCGCTGGATCTGCTGCAGCAGGGTCAACCGCCTGGCCCCCTGCAGCGCGGCACTGCGGCGCAATTGCTCCTGCAGCCCGGGGGCGGCCCAGAAGCTGCCGCTGGCGGCGCTGGCGCCCTTGAGGCAGCGGTTTCCCCGCTCCTTGTCGCAGCCCAGCAGGGGCACCAGATAGTTGTCGGCGTCGGGGAAGTCGCCCATCCAATCGAGCATGATCAGCGGGAACGCCCCATCGCCCAGCTGGCGGTAGGCCGTGGTCGACTCCATGCCGTTCACCTCCAGCCGCACGCAGTCGCCGAGATCCTGCCGCAGCTGGGCCTGCCAGGTGAGGGCGAACAGCCGGTCGCTGGGGATATTGGAGCGGAACGTGAGCGGCAGGCTCAGCACCTTGCCCCTGCAGTAGCCCGCCTGGCGGAAGAGCCTGCGGGCGCGCCCTGGGCTGTAGCTGGGCCAGGCGCCCGGCAGGGCTCCCGGCAGGCTCGGCGGCACCAGATCGGTGAGGGGATCGCGCAGTCCCAGGGTCACCCGCCGGCTGATGGTGGCGCGATCGAGGCTGGAGGCCACGGCCTGGCGCAGGCGTGGATCGTTCAGCGGCGGCTGATCGGTGAGCAGGGTGAGGTAGCCGATCTCCAGGGCCGGCCCCCTCCCCTCCCGCAACCGCCCGCGACGGGCATCGCGGTGCAGGGCGGCCTGCTGGTCGATCTCGAGGCTGGTGGAGAGCTGCACATCCACCTCGCCGCTCTGCAGGGCGCCGAACAGGGCCGTGGAGTTGCTCAGGGTCACCAGGTCGAGGCCGCGGTTGGCCGGGCGCTTGGCCCAATAGCCCTCAAACGGGTCGAGGCGCTGCTTCTGATCGCTGAAGCCCACCAGCCGGTAGGGGCCGGTGCCCACGAAGCGGTCGTTGAGCAGGCGCTTGGCGTGGCCGCGGTAGGCGGTGGGCGACAGCGGCGTGAGGTTCACGGCGCTCAGCAACTGGGCCAGGGCGCCGTAGGGGCGCTTGAGCCTGAGCTCGAGCTCGTGGCTGCCGGTGGCCCGCACCGCCGCCACCCGATCCCCCAGCAGGTAGCTCAGCTTGCCGATCGCCAGGAAGCGCTGCAGGGTGAACACCATGGCGGCCGCATCGAAGGCGGTGCCGTCGTGGAAGCGCACGCCCCGGCGCAGGTCCACCCGGGCCGTCAGGCCATCGGGGGAGACACGCGGCAATCCTTCCGCCAGGCGCGGTTCGAGGCGGCCCCGGGCGTCGATGGCATACAGCGTGTCACCGACCGCGCTCAACACCTGCATGGCGCCGAAGGTGTAGGCGCCAGCTGGATCGACAGTGTCAAGGCGGCTCCTGCTGGCCACCACCAGCCGACCTTCAGGGGCAGGCGGTGCAGCGAGCAGGCCGCAGCCCCCAAGCAGGGAAGCCAGGCAGAAAAGCACTGGGGTCAGCTGGGCGGAGTCGCGCAGGACCCAGGGAGGACAGCTGCGCCCCATTCAGGCCATCAGGCAGGGCGGGCCGGGCGGTGATGGGGCATGGCCACCACCTGCTGCAGGGAAATTTCAAACACCTGGGAACCATGGCGACCAAGGGGCCAGGCCCGCAGCCAGCAACGGTCGTGGGCGGCGTCCACACCGATCACCTGATACGTCTGCTCATCGTCAGCGAGGCGCACGGTGTCGCCCTGGTGAGGCGTGCTGGAGAGGGGAGAGGCGAAGAGGGGGGAGGCGGTTGTCATCTGGTGAGGGTGGGAAGGCAGCCATGGTCCGCAGGCTTGGTCCGTCCAGCAGGTCAGTCCGGCTACAGAACCGGCTACAGACCAGGAGACGGTGCGGGGATGGCAACGGAAGTGGGGGCCTGCGGCGGCCGGGAGCTGATGAGGCGCCTGGGCGAGACGAGGTGCCTGGATGGAACGGGCTGCTTAACGATTGCTTCCACTGTGCCTGGTCGGCTGGCGTTGACGCCAGCGGATGGCGATACGGAGATCTGATCGCAGTGATCACCGTTGGGGTCAGGGTCCGCAGGTTGGAGGCCGGCAGGCACAGCGGCTGACGGTGGCAAGCAGCAGTGGCGAGGAGCGGTGGCGAGGAGCAGGCCCGATCAATCAGAGGGTACGCAGGCAGGCGGCCACTGCCTGCACCTCCACCAACGCTTCGATGGCGGCGAGCGCGGCGCGGAACTGGGCTTCCTGCACGTCGTGGGTGATCACCACGATCTCCGCGCGGCCCTCAGCCGCCTCGGCGTTGCGTTCGAACTGCACGATCGACTGGATCGACACCCCCGCCTGGCCGAAGCAGGTGCCGATCTTGCCGATCACCCCGGCCTCGTCGGTGGTGCGCAGGCGCACGTAGTTGCGGTGGGTGGTGAGACTGCTGTCCACCAGGCGGCAGCGGCGCCAGCTGCTGGCCGCCAGCAGCGGATCCAGCGGTGCGCTCGCCTGGGGCCCACTCACCTGGCGGATGCCGGCGATGTTGAGGATGTCGGCCACCACAGCCGAGGCGGTGGGGCCAGCGCCGGCGCCGGGCCCGTAGAACATCACCCGACCCACCGGATCGCCCTCCACCAGGATCGCGTTGTTGACACCGTGAACGCCGGCCAGGGGGTGGTCCTTGGGCACCAGGGTGGGGTGTACGCGCACATCCAGCAGTTGGGGTGCGGCGCCGTTGGTGGCAGTGGCGGTGTCGGCACCGAGGTGCTGGGCCACCGCCAGCAGCTTCACGCCGTAGCCCAGCTGGGCGGCGTAGGCCACATCGCGCGCATCGAGGCGATCAATGCCCTCGGTGGGAATGGCAGCCCGCTCAACCGGCCCGCCATAGGCCAGGCCCGCCAGGATCGCGATCTTGTCGGCGGCGTCGCCGCCCTCCACATCGGCGGCGGGGTCGGCCTCGGCGTAGCAGAGGCGCTGGGCATCGGCCAACACGTCGGCGTAGGCGGCGCCCTCATCCGCCATGCGGCTGAGGATGTAGTTGGTGGTGCCGTTGATGATGCCGCTCACCCGCTGGATGCGGTTGCCCCCCAGGGATTGCTTCAGCGGCTCGATGATCGGGATGCCGCCGCCCACCGCCGCTTCGATCAGCACATAGACGCCATGGGCGGCGGCGGCGGCGGCGATCTCTTCGCCATAGCGCGCGATCACGGCCTTGTTGGCGGTCACCACCGGCTTGCCGGCCTGGATCGCGCGCAGGATCAGGCTGCGGGCCGGCTCCAGGCCACCCATCACCTCCACCACGATCTCCACCGCTGGGTCGTCCACCACCGACTCCGGATCGGTGCAGAGCACCGCGGCCGCCAGCTCCACCGGCCGGGGTCGGCTGAGATCACGCACGGCCACCCGTCTGAGGGCCAGTTCAGCCACCAGGGGATGGCGACCCTCCGGGGTCGATAGGATGCTGGCAACGCCTGCCCCCACCGTGCCGAGGCCGAGCAAGCCGATGCCGATGGTCATTCGTGGGGAGGAGCCAACGTCGATCGATCCTAGAAATGGGTCTGCGGCTCAGCCGTGCTCCAGCTTCAGGCCGGATGCTGGAGGCCTGATTCAGCCCGCCAGGGCGCGGGCCTGGGCCTGCATCAACCTGAGGATGTTGAGGAAGCCGTTCGCCCGCGATGGGGTGAGGCTGGCCTGCAGGCCGGTGGCGGCGATGAAGGTCGGATCGAGGTTCGCGGCCTGTTCCGGCGTGAGGCCCTCCAGCCCCTCGATCAACAGGGCCAGCAGCCCCTTGGTGATGGCGGCGTCGGAGTCTCCCTGCCAGTGCAGCTTGCCCTCCTGGAGCTCCCCCACCACGTACACCTGGCTCACGCAGCCCTTCACCTTGTGCGCCTCGGTGCGGAGTGCCTCGGGCAGGGGCTGGAGCTTCCTGGCCAGCCACAGCACGTATTCGTAGCGGCGCTTGGGATCGGCCGTGGTGGCGAGGCGCTCCACGATCCGATCCAGCGTGGCGCTGCCGGTGTTGATCGGCGCGTCGCTCATCGCCGCCGACGCCGCAGGGCGACGGCCCCGCCCAGGCCGCCGAGGGCCACCAGACCGGCGAGGGCCAGGGGCTGGGCTTCGCGCAGCATGGCCTGGCCGCTCCACCAGGCGCGCTCCACCAGGCTGGCCTGACGGGCCGGCTGTGCCTGGCCATGGGCGGCAGGGAGTTCCAGATAGTCGCGATGGCCGGGGCCCTGATCCACCTGCAGTTCCCAGTCGGCCCCGACGCCCTCGGGCAACCTGAAGCGCAGGCTGCCGCTGGCATCGGTGCGGCCCAGGGCAATCGACTGGCCGCTGGGGGACACCAGCCGCACCTCGGCGTCGCTGGCGGGTTGCTCGGGGCTGAAGCGGCTCTGCAGCACCAGCGAATCGGTGAGACCGCTCACGCGCTCCAGGCTGCTTTCGATGGCGTGGGCACGCACGGGGCGCTCAGCGGCCGCGAGGCTCAGGGCCAAGCTGAGGCCGGCCGCCAGGGGCCAGCGCCAGGAACGGGTGTGCATGGCCGGAACGTCAGGACGCCTTCCAGCGACTATCGCGCTGTTTGCCGACCTGCACCATCCGCACCATCGAACTCACCATCATCGAGAGGGCGTCGCTGCTCTGGCCGCGGGCCTGGAGTTCAGCGGCGATCACGCGCTCGGGCGCTGTGGCGCCAGCGGCGGGCTGGAAGCCTGGAGAGCTGGCCGGGGATGGCTTGGTGGTTGGCAGCACGGCAAACAGATCCAAGGCCTAAACCGGGTCATGAAGCACCCTTTGATCCTTGCAGACCCGGGCCGCCGCTGCGGCAGAGGTTGCGCGGATGTGAAACACGGGACTCAGAGCCAATGGAGCCCGCGCTCATCCAGCCAGCCATCGAAGGGCACATCCCAGGAATCCCGCGGCAATGCCGGCCTGAGGCAGGCGGACGGCAGCACGGCCAGGGCGGGAATGGCCCGCCAGGCCGGAGCGGCCCGCAGCCGGTCGTACCAGCCCCCGCCCGAGCCCAGGCGGATGCCCTGCCGATCGAGGGCAAGGGAGGAACCAGAAGCAGGTCCAGATCCCCAGGCCTGCAAGGGGGGCTGCCCTGGGGCGCCGGAATGCCGCATTGATCAGGGCCCAGCTCCTCGCCTGGCCGCCAGGGGCGGTAAGTGAGTTGCCCGTCCTCCACCAGCGGCAGGGCACAGAGCACCAGCGCCGCCAGCTGCCGCAGATCCGGCTCGGAGCTGACGGGCCAGTACAGCCCCAGCCTCTTGCCTGGCGACATCAGAGCCGGCAAGGCGTCCTGTGCTGCAGCTGCCAGGACGGGCTGGATGTCGCTGAGCAGCTGCTTGCGCACCAGGCGGAAGTGCCGGCGCAGCTCGGGTTTGCCAGCGGCTTCCATCAGCGCTGGAACCAGCCGGTGAGGGCCGCCGCCAGGGCGTCGGCCGCGTCGTCGGGACGGGGTGGGTGGTCGAGATCCAACTCGCGCATCACCGCGTCCAGCACTTCCTCCTTCTGGGCATGCCCATTGCCGGTGAGGGCCTGCTTGATCTGCATCGGCGGAAACTCCCGCACCGGAATGCCGAAGCGCGCCAGGGTCATCACCAGCACTCCCCGGGCCTGGACCACCGCGATGGTGGTGCTGGAGCGGTAGAAGAAAAACTTCTCCACCACAGCCAGATCGGGCCGCCAGCGGCGCACGAGCACCCGCAGGTCGGCGGCGATCTCCACCATCCGCTCGCCGTCGCTGCGGCCGGGCTCGGTGCGCAGGATGCCGCAATCGAGCAAGCGCTGGGCACCGGCAGGGCATTCCTCCACCTCGATCACCCCGTAGCCCACCCGGGCCAGGCCGGGATCAATGCCGAGGATCCGCATCGGTTCACAGGGTGCAAGGCAGAAGCACATCCCCGAGGGATTCCGGGAAGTTGCGGCTGTTGCGGCTCGCCAACCGCAGGCCGTGGCGACGGGCGGTGGCAAGGATGATCGCGTCGGGCAGCTTCAGGCCATGGCGGCGGCGGCATTGCACGGCCTGGACGGCGAGCGCCTGATCGAGATCGAGCCGATGGAAGCGCCTCAGCCAGCCTTCCACGGGCTCGGATTCGTGGGCTGCACAGCCCACGAAGATCTCCATCCAGGTGATCACGCTGATCGATGCGCCAGCCCCGCTGCCCTCCAGCCAGTGAAGAGCGCGCTCCTCGCCGCGCAACACGTCAATCAGAATGTTGGTGTCGAGCAGCAGCCCGGCGCTGCCGGAGGCGCCCATGGCTTTCCCCTCAGCGCTCCCATTCGGAGCGCAGCTCGCGCTCCTGGCTGAGGGCATCACCGCTGCGGTCTTTCCACAGACCGAACATCTCGCAATGACTCAGCTGCTGCTGATCAAGCCAGCAGCGCAGGGCCTGGCGTACTCCCTCGGCCCGCGAGAGGCCGCGCTGGCGGCAGAGCGCATCGAGCTGCGCGCGCTCCGCTTCCGGCAGGTCGATGATCGTGCGCACTGCTGGCCATGCAGCGAGGGTCATCATATGGCGTCATCGTGGCATCAGGCCGCCAGGGCCAGCTCGAAGGCGCTGCGGTCGGCGGCTTCGGGCCGCTCAAACACCTTGCAGAACACCTTCACCACCCGATCGCCGGAGTCGATCTGCTCCAGGGGGTCCTTTCGCAGGCGGTGGCGCAGGCAGCAGGCGACCACCCGGGCCACGTCGTCGTCGCCCACCTCGCTGCGGCCCTCGAAGGCCGCCAGGGCACGGGCGGCCCGGTTGGTCACGATGTC
>JBJTWP010000215.1:0-10127 GCA_046081805.1 Cyanobacteriota bacterium | reverse complement strand
AATCTTGGTCTGCAGGATGCGCCGGGGGTCGGGCACCTCGGCCAGCAGCCAGCCCAGCTGGCGCTCCGAACTGCCGTAGTGGCGGGCGGTTTCGATGTGGTGCATCCCCGCCGCCACGGCCCGCTCCAGCACCGCCCGCAGGTTGGCCTGGCTGGCGGCCGTGATCTCAGCGGCGGGCAGGTCGCTCCAGCTCTGCTGGAAGCGCATCCCCCCCAGGGACAGCACCGGCATGGCCAGGCCCGTGCGCCCGAAGCGGCGGGTGGGGATGGGGGCCGCCATCAGCCGGCTCTGGCCGCCCGCCGAGGCAGGGTGCGCTTGAGGCGGGCCGGACTGGGCAGGCCGAGGGGCTGGATGTCCTGCTGGGCCAGCTGCTCCTGCAGCGCCGGCAGCTCCTCGTAGGCCACCCAGTGGATGCAGTCCACCGGACAGGTGTCGATCGCCTCCTGAATCCGCTCGGTGGTGTCGCCGTCCTGGCGGAGGGCGCGGGATCGACCCCAGGTGTCCTCCACCAGAAAGGTGTTGGAGGCCACGTGGGCGCAATAGCGGCAGCCGATGCACACCGCCTCATCCACCCACACCGCCTTCTGGCGCAGGACCCCACCCAGGAGGGGCTCACGACCACTGGGGGCATCGGCGAGGCCAGCGCCGCCCGGTGCGGACCAGGCCAGCGAGGGATCGGCCATCAGGCCCAGCGGGTGACCACGAGTTCAATCGAGCCGTCCAGGCTGTGGGTCTGCTCGGCCACCTGGAAACCTTCTTCGGTGGTGGCGGCCAGAATCGAGCGCAGGGCATAGCGCTGGTGGAGCTGGGCCAGGAACCGCTCCACCGGCACGGGCTGCTGCCACAGCTCCAGGTCGGTGACGAGCTCATAACTGCCGGTCGCCGGATTCCAGCGGAAACCGATATCGGCGCCATTCTCCTGGGACACCGCCAGCTGGGCAGTCACGGCCTGGCCGCGATAACCCCGCACCTGGATCTCACCCTGGCGAGGGGCATGGCCCATGTCAGCGAGAGCATCCAGCAGGGACGGGACATCGCGGAGCTCGGTCTTGACGGTGCTGAAGTGGGACATGGGGACGGCGGCGGTGCGTCAGGGGGCAGTGACGTGCACTGGCGAGGAGGCGTTCTGGTGCTGCGGGGCTGCGGCGTAGGCCTCGGCGGTGGGCTGGCGCTGCTGGACGGAGCCGAGGCGCGCTTCGATGCGCTCGGTGAGCCGCTCGCAGGCCATGCCCTGCACGCCTTCCACCTGCTCCTCCACGCGGCCATCGGGCCGAATGCGGAAGCGGATGGTTTCCTGCGCCATCCCGGACCAGAACGAAGTGGGCGGATGCTAGCGGCGTGATCCAGAGCCTGGGCGCTCAGATCAGCAGCCCTTCATCCACCAGGGTCTGGAGGCGCTCCAGCACCTCCGGGCTCTCCAGCTGCTCCAGGGCCAGGCGCGCCTCGTCGCGGACGGCCGAGTCGGAATCCTCCAGCATGGTGTGCACCAGGGTTTCCACCACCTCCAGCTGACGGGGCTCCACCAGGTCGGGATAGAGCCGGCCCAGGGCCCAGGCACTGTTGCTGCGCACCGCCGGCTCACTGTCGATCCGCAGGGTGAGCAGCAACTGGGCGGCGGCGGGGTCGGCCTTGGCGGCGCCGGTGGCCCCGGCCTCAGCCAGGGAGCTGGCCGCCCAGAGGCGCACCGCCGCGATGTCCACCTGCAGCGAACGCATCAGCGGGTTGAGCACCGGCGCATCCGGATAGCTGCCCAGGCTCCAGGCCACGGCCTTGCGCACGTAGCCGTTGTCGTCGCCCGCCAGCAGGGTGAGCAACGGCTCCACCGCCAGCGGACTGGGATTGCGGCCCAGGGCGTACACCGCGCTCATGCGGTGGATCGGACAGGGGGCGCGCAGCAGGGGCAGCAGCAGCGGGATCACCCGGGGGTCGCGGTGCTCACAGAAGATCCGCAGGCCCTGCATGCGCTCGTCGTGGCTGGCGCTCGGCTCGGCTCGGCGCAGCAGCTCGAGTCCGAGGTCGCACTCGGCCGCCACATCGGCGGCCGCCGGGTCGGAGGCGTCGAGGTCGTCGAGGGGATCACCGAGCAGCTCCTGGGCCAGCTCCTGGGCCAGGACCTCGGGATCCAAGTAGAGCTGCTGGGGGCTGGTCTCGTCGTAGGGCCCCGGGCTGGCGCCGCCGGACCTGACCTCATCGGGGGGGGGCATGGCGCGCGATCCGCTCAGGAGATCGGGGCGGGGGCCGCCATGTCGCCGGGCAGCCAGATGCGGGCGCTCACCGCAAACAGGGCAAGGCTGAACAGCAGCACGATCGCGGCCGGCAGCAGGGTGGATCGGAAGAATTGCACGGGCGGGGGTGGCCGTTCGCCTGGCGCCATCATCGCCCTTAAGGTTCGGCCACCTCGAACCGGGCCCATGGCCGCCCCCTCCGCCCCGGGAACGCCACGCCAGCGCCTGGTGGCCGTGGCCGCCGAGGGCGTGGCCAGCGGCGCCCCGCTCAACGTGGGCAGCAAGCTGCTGCAGGGCTGGCTGAAGGACAGCGGCGTGCCGCTGGAGCTGATCGGCGTGATTCCCCAGCTGGCCGCCCTGCCCTATTCGTTCAAAGTCCTCTGGGCGCCACTGCTGGATCGCTGGCCGATCGCCTGGCCCGACCGGCGCCGCGGCTGGATGCTGGCCCTGCAGATCAGCCTGGTGGTGGTGCTGGCGGTACTGGCCCTGGTGGCCAGCCGCACCGCGAGCCGCGGCGGTGCTGGGCTGAGCAGCCAAGGGCTGCAGCTGGCCACGGCCCTGGCCCTGCTGCTGGCAGCTGCCAGCGCCACCCAGGACATCGTGGTGGATGCGTATCGCACCGACCTGCTGCCGGAGCAGGAGCGGGGCCAGGGCGCTGCCACCCACAACTTCGGCTACCGCACCGGCATGTTGCTGGTGAGCTCGGGCGGCTTCCTGCTGGCCAGCCGTTTCGGCTGGGGTGCGGCCTTCGCGGGCTGTGGGGCCCTGATGCTGGCGGTGCTGCCCTTCACGCTGAAGGCCCCCACGCTGGCGCCGGTGGAGCACCCGGTGCGCAGCCTGCGCCAGGCGGTGCTGGGCCCGGCCCGGGAGTTCCTGCGGCGCACCGGCCCCAACACCGCCCCGTGGCTGCTGCTGCTGGTGCTGCTCTACCGCTGGCCCGATGGGTTGCTGGCGGCCCTGTCGATCCCGTTCCTCAAGGATGCGGGCTTCACCGACACCCAGATCGGCCTGCTGGATGGGGGCTGGGCCATCGCCGCCACCATGGCCGGCACCGTGATCGGGGGGGTGCTGTTTGCCCGGCTGGGCATGAACCGCTGCCTCTGGCTGTTCGCCGTGGCGGGCGCCGCCGGCAACCTGGGCTACGCCGCCCTGGCCCGCTTCGGGGGGGGGCTGGCCGGTCTGATGGCGGCGGTGAGCCTGGAGAACGTGTCGAGCGGCATGGTGGGCGCGGCCTTCGTGGCCCTGCTGATGAGCCTCTGCAACCCGCGCTTCTCCGCCACCCAGTACGCCCTGCTCTCGGGGGTGTACGCCTTCAGCCGCACGCTGCTGGCACTGCCATCGGGCTGGCTGGCGGCGCGGCTGGGCTGGGGCGACTACTTCCTGGTGACGGCCCTGGCGGCAGCACCGGCCTTTGTGCTGATGGGCTGGCTGGTGCCCTGGAACGCTGAGGGCTGCCGCGGGGCCTTCGATCCGGCCCGGGATCCCACCTGAACGAGCTGGCTAAGCCTTGGCCGGGCCGGGTTGGGCCGGCTGGGTGGGCTGGGCGGGCTCGAGGGTCTGCTCGTAGCGGCGCCGGAGCTGGCCGCAGGCGGCATCGGCATCCAGGCCCCGGCTGGCGCGCACGCTCACGGCGATGTGACGGGCCTGCAGACCCCGGCGAAAGGCCTCCACCGCCTGGGGGCTGGGCCGCTGGAAGTCTTCCTCGACGATGGGGTTGTAGGGGATCAGGTTCACGTGGCTCTGGAAACCGCGCAGCTGGCGGGCCAGGGCGTCGGCCTGCTCGGGCTGATCGTTGAGGCCCCCCAGCAGGATGTACTCGAAGCTCACGCGGCGGCCGGTGATCGCCACGTAGCGGCGGCAGTCGTCGAGCAGGGCCTCGATGGGATAGGCATGGGCCGTGGGGATCAGCTCCTCCCGCAGCCGCTGATCCGGGGCGTGCAGGCTCACCGCCAGGGTGAACTGGGCCCGGCCGAGGCGCTCCAGCGCCCGCTGGGCCAGGGTGGGCAGGGTTTTCGGCACTCCCACCGTGCTCACGGTGATCTGGCGCTGGGCCATGCCCAGGTCGGTGCAGAGGCAATCGATGGTCCCCAGCACCGCCTCGCTGTTGAGCAGGGGTTCCCCCATGCCCATGAACACCACGTGGCTGGGCCGCTCGCCTAGGGCCTCACGGATGCTGAGCACCTGATCCACAATTTCGTGCACCGCCAGGGAGCGCTGCAGGCCGCCCTTGCCGGTGGCACAGAAGCGGCAGGCCATCGGGCAGCCCACCTGGGTGCTCACGCACACCGTGAGCCGGCCCTCGGCAGGGATGCCCACGGTTTCGATCGTGTGGCCGTCGTGGGTGGCCAGCAGCAGCTTGGTGGTGCCATCCCGGGCCACCGAGCGGTGCACCTCCCGCGACCGGCCGATCCAGTCGGCCGCACCGGCAGGTGGCTGGGCCTGGAGCTGCTCGCGCCAGGCCTTGGGCAGCACCGTGATCTGATCGAGGCTGCGGGCCCCCTTGGCGTAGAGCCAGTCGTGCAGCTGGCGACCGCGAAAGGCCGCCTGGCCCTGGTCGAGGGCCCATTGCTCGAGGGCCGCCAGACCCTGACCCAGCAGGGGCTGGCTCAGCACTGCCGGATCACCACACCAGCAGGCCGTGGCCAAGCTTCCACTCCACCGCCACCAGGGCGATGAAGCCGAGCATGGCCAAGCGGCCGTTGAGCCGCTCGGTGTGGGTGTGGAAGCCGAAGCGGGGCAGCCGTCGCTGGGGAATGGGGGTGCCCAGGGCGGTGAGGGTGGGTGCGCTCATGGATCGATCCTATGGATCAATCATCGGTGAGCAGGCCCTCTTCCTGCAGTCCCTCCAGGGCGGCGGGGTCGGCGATCAACTCCTCCTCCAGGCCGTCCTCCAGCACCGGGCGGGTGAAGGCGGCGGGGGCGCTGGCGTCGATGCCATGGCGGCTGCGGGTGGCCTCCAGGTCTGCTTCGGAGGGATCGTCCAGCACCGCCGCGGAGGCCGCCGAGGGGGTAGGCATCTCCACGGTGTAATCCGGCCGCAGGTTCTGCATGCGGCGGTATCCCATGGCGTCCTCTTCGAGGATGTCGGGATGGGGGCCGGCCTCGGCCCGCAGCTCCTCCTCGAAGCCACTGAAGCCGGTGCCCGCAGGGATCAGGCGACCGATGATCACGTTCTCCTTCAGACCGCGCAGCCAGTCGCTCTTGCCCTCGATGGCCGCTTCGGTGAGCACCCGGGTGGTCTCCTGGAAGGAGGCCGCCGAGATGAAGCTGTCGGTGTTGAGCGAGGCCTTGGTGATGCCCAGCAGCACCGGCGTGAATTCAGCCGGAGCCCCGCCAGTGACCGCCATGGCGCTGTTCACCTGCTCCACCTGGCGCAGTTCGATCAGCTCGCCGGGCAGCAGTGTGGTGTCGCCGGCATCTTCAACCCGCACCTTGCTGGTCATCTGGCGCACGATCACCTCGATGTGCTTGTCATCGATCGAGACACCCTGGCTCTTGTACACGTTCTGCACCTCCTGCACCATCCGGAACTGCAGCTTGGAGATGGCCTCCTGGGCTGCTTCCAGGGTGGGTTTGCGGCTGCGCAGATCCTCGAAATAGCACTCGAGCAGCTCGTGGGGGTTGATCGGGCCATCGGTGAGCAGGTCACCGGCGCTCACCTGCTGGCCGTCGCTCACCATCACGGTGCGGCCCAGCAGGATCGGGTATTCGCTGATCGCGTCATCGTGCTCGATCACCGACACGGTGATCGCGTCATCGTCCTCGCCCTGCTTGATCTCGACGGTGCCTGACTTGCGGCAGAGCACCGCCGAATCCCGGGGGCGACGGGCCTCCAGCAGCTCCTCGATCCGCGGCAGACCCTGCACGATGTCGCCGGTCTTCTGCCGCTCGAACACCAGCAGGGCCAGGCCGTCTCCGCGCTGCACCAGTTCGCCGTCGCGCACGTGCAGGACGGAATCGGGCGACACCATGTAAGGACGGCCAAGGCGGATAGTGACACCGACGTCATCGATGGCTTCCACCTGACCGCAACAGGGGGCGGCCACACCGTCAGCAAGCAGGTCTCCATCCACGATGCGCTGGCCCACCTCCACCTGGGCCTTGGCTCCACCAAGGTCGAGGTGACGGGTGTCGCTCGCCCGCTCGACGATCAGGCGACGGATCGGCTCCCCCTCCAGTTGATCGGGCAGCTGCACCACCCCGTCCTCCTTGCAGAGGATCTGGGTGGTGGCCACCACGTCGCCGCTCTTGACGGAGATCCCGTCTTCGACCTGCAGCTCTGTGTGGGTGGAACCGTGGCTGGCGTCGGAGAGGGTGTCGCGGCGCACCAGCAGGGTTTCCAGGATGGTGAGCTGCAGGCGCTCGATCGTCTTGGCCCGCCTGTCAGGCACGGCCTCCACATCCACCGTCATCTGGGGTGTGGTGTCGTGGGTGTCCAGAATCAGCTGGGTCTTGAGCAGCTCCACGCCCTCCACGCTCTTGATCAGTTCACCGTCCTTGAATGTGAGCCGCTGGGTGGCCTTAAGGGTGAGGGAGGGCCCACCGCTCTGCTTGACGGTAGACAGTTCGGGCAGGTGAGCCTCATCGGGGATGGGGTATTCCTCCACCGGACGCAGCAGCAGAGCGCCGCCTTCTGGCGTCTCCACAGCTTCGACAAATGTCATCGCCTCCGCCTTGAGGCCCTTGCTGATCTCCTCACCAGGAGTCACCATGCGACCCTCGGAGTATTTCGCGAGGGATTTGCTGTCGCTCACCAGGCGCAGTTCACCGGAGCGCACGATGATTTCCCGCAGAATGTCATTCTTCTGGGTCACCGTCACAATGCCTGCGGTCTGGCTGAAGATGTCCTTCACCACCTCGGTGCCGGCCTCGATCCATTGGCCGTCCTCGATCATCAGCAGGGAGATGTCCTTGTTGATCTCGTGGGTTTCCTGGGGGATCCAGAGCAAGGTTCCGCCCTTGCTCACCTCATAACCGTTCTTGGCACTGCGGGCCTTCTTGATCGCGAGGCCGGGGGCGAACCTCACGATGCCACCGGTCTGGGTGCGGAAGCGGTCGTCGGCCAGTTCGGCGATCACCTCACCACTGGCGATCTTGCTGCCCGGCTGGGTCTTGAGCAGATAGCGGTGATTGTCCTTGCTCTCGAGCTGCCAGCTCTCGCCGGAATGGGTGGATTCACCCACCAGCTTGCAATCTTTGACCGTGAGGCTGGCAGTGACGATCTGTACCTCGCGGGAATCACCAGCACTCTCCCGCAGGCGCACGGCACCGCCGTACTCGCTCACCAACCGGCTCTCGGCCAGCACCTCACCGGTGGTGACGGCATTGTTGCCGTTGACCACCGGCAGGGCATTGGGCGGCAGGTTGTAGACGTCGCCGCTGAACACCCACATCCGGCCCAGGCGCTGGGCCTTGAGGGTGATGTTGCCCTGGCGGTCAGTGACCTCCCGGGGCTGGATGGCGTCCTCGTAGCGCACCTGGCCGGCCAGGTCGCAGATCACGTCCTTGGTGGCCTTCTCCACGCTCTTCTTGACTGTGGCCCCAGCCGAAATCTGGGCCAGCATCGTGTCCGAGGAATAGGCCTGGCCGGCGGTCACGAACAGGATCGAACCGGTGGTGATGTCGAGCTTCTGGGCCTTGCCCTTGCCGCTCGGCTTCACCGTGAGGCCGAAGTCGGTCTCGGCGATCTGGGCCTCCACCCCGTGGGAGGTGCGGTAGGGGCGGACGCGGGCCTTGGCGTCGAATTCGATCGTGCCTTCCACCAGGGAGCGCACCACGCCGGTTTCGGCCGTGGACACACCACCGGTGTGGAAGGTGCGCATGGTGAGCTGGGTGCCTGGCTCACCGATCGACTGGGCGGCGACGATGCCGACAGCCTCCCCCAGATCCACCAGCTGGTTGTGGGCCAGGGCCCAGCCGTAGCACTTGCGGCAGACCGAACGGTTGGCTTCGCAGGTGAGCGGCGAGCGCACCACCACCGTCTTCACCAGGGCGGCCTCGATGCGGCGCGAGGTCTCTTTGTCGATCTGGCCATCGCGGTCCACGATCACGCTGCCGTCGGCGGCGATCACGGGTTCGGCCGCCAGCCGACCGTTCAACTTGCTGGCAAAACGGCCCTTCTCATCGGCGTCGATGGGAATGCCGCGGGTGGTGCCGCAGTCGTCCTCGCGCACGATCACGTCCTGGGCCACATCCACCAGACGGCGGGTGAGGTAGCCGGAGTCGGCGGTACGCAGGGCGGTGTCCACCAGACCCTTGCGGGCGCCGTAGGAGGAGATCACGTATTCCGTGACCGTGAGGCCCTCCCGGAAGTTGGTGCGGATCGGCAGGTCGATGATCTCCCCCTGGGGGTTGGCCATCAGGCCACGCATCCCCACCAGCTGGCGCACCTGGGACATGTTGCCCCGGGCGCCCGAATTGGCCATCATCCACACCGAGTTGAGCGGGTCGTTGTCGTTGAAGTTGCGGCGCACGGCCGCCACGAGCCGCTCGTTGGTTTCGGTCCAGGTGTCGATCACCTTGGTGTGGCGCTCCACCTCGGTGATCTCACCGAGGCGATAGCGCTCCTCGGTTTCGGTGATCTGCTGCTCGGCTTCCTCCAGCAGGGCCGCCTTGTCGCCGGGGATGCGCAGGTCGTCGACGGAGATCGACACGGCGGCCTGGGTGGCGTAGCGGAAGCCCAGATCCTTCAGCTCGTCGGCCATGGCGGCCGTGGCGGCGGTGCCATGGTGCTTGTAGGCCCAGGCCACCAGGTTGCGCAGGGCCTTTTTGTCGATCACACGATTGCGGAACGGCGGTGCCTGCTTGCTCAGGGGACCGGCACCGATCACGGGCGCGGGCGCAGGTGTGGGTGTAGGGGTGGGCGCTTCGGCGGCCTTGGCTTTCTTGCTGGACTTCTTGGCGGGTGTGGCGGTCATGGCAGCGCGCTGGGGAGACGTTGACGGAAGACGGGAGGGACGATCAGGTCGGCGATTCAGGCGGCAGCCACGGCATCGATGATGGTGTGGTTGATCACGATGCGGCCCACAGTGGTGAGCAGATAACGGCTGATCAGGGCGCCGTCCTCATCGAAGCGGTCGCGGCGGTAGAGCCACTGCTCGACGCGGGTGCCGTCGCTGAGGGTTTCCTCCTTCTGGGGCTTCTTGTCTTCTTCACCGCAATCCACTTCGCCGTTGAAGCGCACCCACACCCAGTCATGCAGGGCCACGTGTTTCTCCTGGAATGCCGCGATCGCATCGTCGAGGCCAGCGAAGGTGCGGGACCGATCGCCGAAGGCGGGCTTCACCGCACCGGGCTGTTCCGCCGTGAGGTAGTAAGCCCCGAGCACCATGTCCTGGGATGGGGTGATGATCGGCTCGCCTGTGGCGGGGGAGAGGATGTTGTTGCTGGCCAGCATCAGCATCCGCGCCTCGGTCTGGGCCTCGATCGCCAGGGGCACGTGCACGGCCATCTGGTCACCGTCAAAGTCGGCGTTGAAGGCGGGGCACACCAGCGGATGCAGCTGGATGGCGCGGCCGTCCACCAGCTTCGGCTCGAAGGCCTGGATCCCCAGCCGGTGCAGGGTGGGCGCTCGGTTGAGCATGATCGGGTGACCATCGATCACCGCCTGCAGCACCTGCAGCACCTCGTCGTCGGCGCGCTGAATCAGCTTCTTGGCCGCCTTGATGTTGTTGACGATGTTCTGGCGAATCAGGCGATGGATCACGAACGGCTGGAACAGCTCGATCGCCATCTCCTTGGGGAGTCCGCACTGGTGCATCTTCAGCTTCGGACCCACCACGATCACGGAACGACCGGAGTAGTCGACCCGCTTGCCGAGCAGGTTCTGACGGAAGCGACCCTGCTTGCCCTCGATGATGTCGCTGAGCGACTTCAGCGCCCGGTTGTTGGCACCCACCACGG
>JBJTWP010000214.1:0-2792 GCA_046081805.1 Cyanobacteriota bacterium | reverse complement strand
GATAACGGCCAGCTCTACCTGGGTGTGATCGCGCCGCTCACCGATAACGCCAGCCTGCGGCCCGCCCGCGGCGCCCTGGTGTTGTTCGAACCGCTGCTCAAATCCGACTATGGCCCGAACCTCAGCGGCAGCCTCCGCCAGCTCGGGGAGGCCGTGCAGTTCATGGCTGCGGACGACGCCGCCGCCGCCCGCGCCGGTGTCGAACAGGTGGATCCGCCCATCCTTTCCAACGATCGCCAGCGGCTCGGCCTGCGCCGCCAACCGGTGCTGCCCATCGTGGCCCGCTCCCTGGCCGAAGTTCTTCTGCTCATCCTGGCCATGGTCGCCGGGCTGCTCGTCTTCCGCATCCTCCTGGTGCTGGAGCGGCGGGGGCAGAAGGTGCAGCAGCGCAGGGTGGAGCGCCGCGCCGCCCAGCGCATCCGCCGGGCCTGCAGCGACCTCGATGCCCTGCTGGAGGGGATGGGGATGGGGCCCGCGGACCTCCCCCATGGGCCCTCCGAAACGCTCGTGCTGGCCCGGCTGATCCATAACAACACAACAGAAACCGTCCCAGACAGCGATCCGCTCCCGTTCCCCGAGCACGAGCACGAGCACGAGGCGGCCAGCGTGGAGTCCAGGCTCGCCGAGGTGGCGAACCGCTTTCAGCATTTTCTGCGCTCGGCCCGCTCGCTCGCTCTGTTCGATTCGCTCACCCACCTGCCCAATCGCCGCTACTTCATCGAGCAGCTTCAGATCGAATCGCAGCGGGCCCAGCGCAGCCGCCAGGCCTCCGCGATCCTGTTCGTGGATATCGACAAGTTCCAGAACATCAACGACACCTCCGGCCACGATGCCGGCGATGCCGCCCTGGTGATCACCGCCCAGCGGCTCCGGGATCAGATCCGCAGCGGCGATTTCCTCGCCCGCTACGGCGGTGATGAGTTCGCCATCCTCATGGCCCCGTTCGCCGGCGGCGACCTGCGCAGCCAGGCCCGCCAGTTGGCCCAGCGAGTGGCCAAGGCCTTCGAATCCAGCTGTCTGGTGGCAGGGGTTTCGATCGAGATCAGCCTCAGCATCGGCATCACCACGGTGGAGCCCGACGAAAGCGACATCAAGGCGTGCATCAAGCGCTCCGACATCGCCATGTACCAGGCGAAGCAGCACAAGCACAGCCGCATCTCCATCTTCGAGACCGACGCCGCCAGCACCGATCTCGACGACTACCGCCTCTATTCCGACCTGATGCGGGCCCTGCGCCGGGGTGAGCTGAGCATGCTGTTCCAGCCGATCGTCGATGGCTCCGGCACCATCCACGGCGTCGAAGCCCTGGCCCGCTGGCACCACCCCCAGCAGGGCGATGTTTCACCGGAGTTGTTCATCGCCCTGGCGGAGCGCTACCGCCAGATGAACATCCTCGGCGAGGTCCTGCTGCGCCTCGCCATTGAGGGCTTCGTGCGCCTGCGCCGGCAGCTCGGCCCCCAGCTCCAGCTCTCCGTCAACGTCACCCCGTCGCAGCTCACGCACCCCACCGTTATGCATCGGCTGCTGGGCCTGCTCGCCCGGGAGGGGATCCCCCCCCACCGCCTCACCGTGGAGATCACCGAACGCTCGGCGCTGGAGTCCACCGACACCGTGGCTGGCAACATCCGCCTGCTCCAGGAACAGGGTGTACGCCTGACCCTTGACGACTTCGGCACCGGTTATTCCTCGCTCACCCTGCTCAACACCCTCAAGCCCAACGGCCTCAAGATCGACAAATCCTTCTTGACGGCGATGCACGTCAACCCCTTCGCCAATCAGATCGTCACCCTGATCGCCAGCCTGGCCAGCCGCATGGAGCTCGAACTGGTGGCGGAAGGGGTCGACAACCCCGACACCCTGGTGTTGCTGCAGAACCTCGGCCTGCGCTTGTTTCAGGGCTTTCATTTCTGCAGTGCCCTTTCGGTCGAGGGCGTGCTGGCCCGCTACGGCAGCGGATCGGGCCCTACTGGTTGAGCTTCAGCACCGCCATGAAGGCCTCCTGGGGCACCTCCACCCGGCCCATGGCCTTCATGCGTTTCTTGCCCTTGGCCTGCTTCTTGAGCAGCTTCTTCTTGCGGGAGATGTCACCGCCGTAGCACTTGGCCAGCACGTCCTTGCGGATGGCGCTGATGCTCTCGCTGGCGATGATGCGGCTGCCGATCGAGGCCTGGATCGGAATCTTGAACTGCTGCCGCGGAATCAGCTCCTTGAGCTTCTCCACCAGGCTCTTGCCGACGTTGTAGGCCTTGTCGCGATGCACGATCGTGGTGAGTGGATCGGCCTTCTCGCCGTTGATCAGCACGTCAAGGCGCACCAGCTCGTTGCGGCGGTAGCCGATCAGGCTGTACTCCATCGAGGCATAGCCCTTGGTGCGGCTCTTCATCTGGTCGAAGAAGTCCGTCACGACCTCGGCCAGCGGCACTTCGTAGTGCAGCGTCACCCGGTCGGTGGTGATGTATTTCATGTCGATGAACTCGCCGCGCCGCTCCTGGCACAGCTCCATCAGGGCTCCGTTGTACACATTGGGCGTATAGATTTCCAGCTTCACATAGGGCTCCTCGATCGATTCCCGCTTCTGGGGATCGGGGAGGGTGGCGGGGTTGTCCACCATCACGGTGCTGCCATCGAGCATGTTCACCTGATAGATCACCGAAGGCGCGGTGACGATCAGGTCGAGGTTGTATTCCCGCTCCAGCCGCTCCTGCACGATCTCCATGTGCAGCAGGCCCAGAAAGCCGCAGCGGAAGCCGAAGCCCATGGCGCTGCTGGTTTCCGGCTCATACTTCAGGGCC
>JBJTWP010000213.1:0-6015 GCA_046081805.1 Cyanobacteriota bacterium | reverse complement strand
GTGGCCGGCATCGCCCACTACGGCAATTGCGTGGGCGTGCCCACCGTGGGCGGTGAGGTGGCGTTCGACGCCAGCTACTCCGGCAACCCGCTGGTGAATGCCATGGCCCTGGGGCTGATGGAAACCGAGCAGATCGTCTGCTCCGGCGCCGAGGGGGTGGGCTATCCGGTGCTGTACGTGGGCAGCACCACCGGCCGCGACGGCATGGGGGGCGCCAGTTTTGCGAGTGCCGAGCTCACCGAGGCCTCGCTCGACGACCGGCCCGCCGTGCAGGTGGGCGATCCGTTCCTGGAGAAGGGGCTGATCGAGGCCTGCCTGGAGGCCTTCCAGAGTGGTGATGTGGTGGCCGCCCAGGACATGGGCGCCGCCGGCCTCACCTGCAGCTGCTCGGAGATGGCCGCCAAGGGGGGCCTGGGCATCGAGCTGGATCTCGACCGGGTGCCCGCCCGTGAAACGGGCATGACCCCCTACGAGTTCCTGCTGAGCGAATCCCAGGAGCGGATGCTGTTTGTGGTGAAGCCCGGCCGCGAGCAGGCGCTGATGGAGCGCTTCAGCCGCTGGGGCCTGCAGGCCGCCGTGGTGGGCCGGGTGCTCGAAGCGAACGTGGTGCGGGTGCTCCAGAACGGCGAGGTGGCGGCCGAGGTGCCCGCCAGCGCCCTGGCCGACGACACCCCGATCAACCACCACGAGCTGCTCAGCGAACCGCCGGCCGAGATCCAGACCCACTGGCGCTGGAGCGAAGACCAGCTGCCCGAGGCCTCCCTGGCGGGCATCACCCCGGCCGCGGGGGTGCAGGCGGGCAGGCTCCTGAGCTGGGGCCAGGTGCTGCTCACCCTGCTCGACGACCCCACGATCGCCTCCAAGCGCTGGGTGTACCGCCAGTACGACCACCAGGTGCAGGCCAACACGGTGGTGCCCCCCGGCGGCGCCGATGCGGCCGTGGTGCGGCTGCGGCCCCAGCAGGGCGAGGGCGCCATGGCCCCGGCCCGGCGGGGCGTGGCTGCGGTGGTGGATTGCCCCAACCGCTGGGTGGCCCTCGATCCCAAGCGGGGCGCCATAGCGGCAGTGGCCGAGGCGGCCCGCAACCTCAGCTGCGTGGGCGCCGAGCCCCTGGCGGTCACCGACAACCTCAACTTCCCCTCCCCCGAAACGCCTACGGGTTACTGGCAGCTGGCCCTGGCTTGCCGCGGCCTCTCGGCCGCCTGCACGGCCCTCGACACGCCGGTCACCGGCGGCAACGTCTCGCTCTACAACGAGACCCGCCTGCCCGACGGCACGATGCAGCCGATCCACCCCACGCCGGTGGTGGGCATGGTGGGCCTGGTGCACGACCTGGCCCAGGTGCGCGGCCTGGCCTGGCGTGAGCCCGGGGATGCGATCTGGCTGCTGGGGGTGCCGCTGGAGGCGGGGGAGGCTCCCGCCGATCCCCGCCTGGGCCTGGCCGGCAGCAGCTACCTGGAGCGGATTCACGGAGCCGTCACCGGGCGCCCGCCCACGATCGACCTGGCGCTGGAGCGGGCCGTTCAGGGTTTCCTGCGCCAGGCGATCACCAGCGGCCTGGTGGCCTCCACCCACGACCTCAGCGATGGGGGTCTGGCGGTGGCTGCCGCCGAGTGCTCCATCGCCTCGGGTTGCGGTGCCCATCTGGAGTTGCCCTCCGGTGCCCTGCGCCTGGATCGTCTGCTGTTCGCCGAGGGGGGCGCCCGCATCCTGGTGAGCGTGCCGCCTGCTGCCACCGCCACTTGGCAGCAGGCCCTCGATCAGGCCGCCGCATCGGGCGGAGCGATCCCTGCCCAGTGCCTTGGGGTGGTGACGGCCGATGCCGAGCTGGCCATCCGCCAGGCCGGCATCAACCTGCTGCAGCTCCCCGTGCAGCAGCTCACCGAACACTTCGAGCAGGCCATCCCCCGCCGCCTGGGTGCCGACCTTCCACCGACGGCCTGAGCTGACCCGGGGGCTGATGCAGAATGCAAGCTCTCGCAGCGGGAGTGATGGGCCTGTGGTGCTGATCCAGCCGGACTCCCCGATGTCCGAGCGGCCCGACAAGCCCGAAGAAGCCTGCGGCGTGTATGCCGTCCTGGCCTCCGAGCAGCCCGTCGCCAATCTCACCTACTTCGGCCTCTACGCCCTGCAGCACCGCGGCCAGGAATCGGCCGGGATCGCGGTGTTTGATGGCGAGTCCAGGGTGCGGCTGCACAAGGACATGGGCCTGGTGAGCCAGGTGTTCGACCAGGTCGTGCTGGAGCGGATGCCCGGCCAGCTGGCGATCGGCCACAACCGTTACTCCACCACCGGCAGCAGCAAGGCCTGCAACGCCCAGCCGGTGGTGCTCAACACCCGCCTGGGGGGCCTGGCCCTGGCCCACAACGGCAACCTGGTGAACGCCGCCGAGCTGCGCCACGCCATTGCTGCGGCCACACCGGAAGCCGAGTTCACCTCCACCACCGATTCCGAACTGATCGCCTTTGCCCTGCAGCAGGCGGTGAATGACGGCCTCGACTGGGATGCCGCCATCCGCCAGGCGGCTGGCCGCTGCCGAGGTGCCTTCAGCCTGGTGATCGGCACCCCTGAGGGTCTGTTCGCCCTGCGGGACGGCCACGGCATCCGTCCCCTGGTGTTTGGCCACCTCGGCGAGCCGCAGCAGGCCCAGTGGGTGGTGAGCAGTGAGACCTGCGGCCTCGACATCATCGGCGCCACCTACTTCGCCGATGTGGAGCCCGGCGAGATCATCCACTTCCGCCTCGGCGATTCCCATCCCCAGCGCAGCCGCTGGTGCGAGGAGCCCGCCAGGCTCTGCGTGTTCGAGATGATCTATTTCGCCAGGCCCGACAGCCGTTTCTTTGGCGAGTCGCTCTACAGCTATCGGGTGCGGATCGGTGAGGTGCTGGCCCGGGAAACGCCCGTGGAGGCCGATATCGTGATCGGGGTGCCCGACTCCGGCATCCCGGCGGCCATCGGCTATGCCCAGGTGAGTGGCATTCCGTTCGGTGATGGCCTGATCAAGAACCGCTACGTGGGCCGCACTTTCATCCAGCCCACCCAGGCGATGCGGGAGGCCGGGATCCGGGTGAAGCTCAACCCCCTGCCCGATGTGCTGGCCGGCAAGCGGGTGGTGGTGATCGATGACTCGATCGTGCGTGGCACCACCAGCCGCAAGCTGGTGGCGGCGATCCGGGATGCCGGCGCCACCGAGGTGCACATGCGGATCAGCTCGCCGCCGGTCACCCATCCCTGTTTCTACGGGATCGACACCGACAGCCAGGACCAGCTGATCGCCGCTCGCCTGTCACTGGCGGAGATCACCGCCCATCTCGCCGTGGATTCCCTGGCCTACCTGAGCAAGGAGGGCATGGTGGAAGCGGCCCAATCGCATTCGGGCCACTTCTGCACCGCCTGCTTCGACGGTGCCTATCCGATCGAGATGGACGACGCACTGCGCGCCAGCAAACTCACCCTGGAGCAGCCCCACCTCGCTGCGGTCCGCTGAAGCGGCGCAGCGGGTTCACGCCCCAGCGTTCCATGATCACCGCAGCAGCGGGATCAGCTCCTGGATCTCGTCACCGGCGCCGAGTGGCAGCAGGGTGCCGCGGCCAGCCCGATCCGTGGGCTCCAGCTTTGTCGTGGCCAGACGCAGGTTGCGGGTGTCGCTGATGCGAACGGCCACCAGATCGGCGCAGCCGCTGCACAGATCCACCAGTTGATCGCCTCGCCGCTCGAAGCGCAGGCCGATCTGGCCCAGATCACCCCGCTGGCAGAGCCGCAGCTCGCTCACGGCCAGTTTCTTCACCTGGCCGCCGGCCGTGGCGAGCAGCACGGAGCCGTCATCGGCAGGGCCGCAGGCGGCACCGCTGACCCGTTCGCCGGGCAGCAGGCGCATCAGCATCGGCCCCTGGGCGTTGCGGCCCATCAGCGGCAGGTTGGCCTCGTTCACCGTGAGCCGCAGCAGGCGGCCGGTGGAGCTGGCCACCACCAGGTCTTCGCCTTCGCGGCAGGGCACCACCCGGCGGAGGCTGACGCCGTCCTTGAGCTTGAGCACCGTGGCGGCACGCCCCGAGAGCTCCTGGACGTCGTCGATCGGCAGGCGCTTGAAGCGGCCGTCGCTGCTCAGCAGCCCCAGACTCAGGCCGTTGGCGCCCTCGCCACTGGGCACGGGCAGCACCTGCACCACCGTCTCGCCATCCAGGCTGTCGGGCAGGAAGCGCTCCAGGTTGCCGGGCTGCTGACCGGCCAGCTCCCAGCGCAGCAGCGCCACGCGGCCGTCGGCGGTGAAGGCCAGCACCTGGGGCTGCTGGCTCACCGGCAGGATCAGCCGGGCTGGAGCCGGGTGATCGCCCAGTTCACAGGCTTCATCCAGGTGGAGTCGGCCCAGCATCTGGGGCGCCACGATCTTCACGGCCCCATCGGCCTGGATCAGCAGCCGTGATTCACTGGGCAGGGCGTTGAAGGCCTGCTGCCGCAGCAGTTCGGCGTTGGGTCGCACCGCGGCGGCCCGCATGGCCATCAGCTCGTCGCCGCCCTCCACCAGGCGGGTGCGACGTGGCGTGGCATAGCGCCGCTTCAGGGTCCGCAGCTCGGCGACCAACGTGTTCAGCAGGATGTCGCGGTTGTCGAGCAGCTCCCGCAGTCGGGTGCGCTCCTGCCGCAGGTCGTTGGCCTCCTTGCGCAGGCTCTCCTGCTCCAACCCGGTGAGGCGCCGCAAGGGCATCGCCAGCACGGCATCGGCCTGGCGCTCGCTCAGATCGAGATGCACCTGCAGGCTGGCCTTGGCGCTGGCGGCATCCCGCGCCTCCTGGATCATCTCGATCACCCGGCGCAGGTCGTTGAGCGCCTTGATCAGGCCCTCCACCACCTCCAGTCGGTCTTCGCACTTGCGCAGGGCATGACGGGTGCGGCGGACCAGGGTGAGTTCCCGGTACTCCAGGAACTGCTGGAGCAACTGGCGTAGGTTCAGCTGCACCGGCTGTCCGTTCACCAGCGCGAGCAGAATCGCGCCGAAGTTGCTCTGCAGGGCGGTGCGGCGCTGCAGGTCGGCCAGCACCTGCTCCGGATTGGCATCGCGGCGGAGCTCCACCACCACGCGCATCCCGTCGCGGTCGCTCTCGTCGCGGATGTCGGCGATGCCGCCGATCTTGCCGTCATTCACCAGCTCCGCCAGCTTCTCGATCCAGCCCGCCTTGCTCAGCTGATAGGGCAGCTCGGTGATCACCACGGCACCGCGGCGATGGCGGCCCTTGCCGGGCTGCACCTCTTCGATGTGGGCCACCCCCCGCATCGGGATGCTGCCGCGGCCGCTCAGGTAGGTGTCGCGCACGCCGCTGCCCAGCAGCACCTCGCCGCCGGTGGGGAAGTCGGGCCCCGGTACCAACTCCAGCAGCTTGGCGTCGCTCAGGTCGGGTTTGCGGATCAGGGCGATCAGCGCATCCACCACCTCGCCCAGGTTGTGGGGCGGAATGCTGGTGGCCATGCCCACCGCGATGCCGCTGCAGCCGTTGAGCAGCAGGAACGGCAGCTGGGCCGGCAACACCGTGGGCTCCTGCTGGGAGCCGTCGAAGTTCGGGGCGAAATCGACGGTGTCATCGCCGATCTCATCGAGCATCGCCTCGTTGGCGATCGGCGCCAGCCGCGTTTCGGTGTAGCGCATGGCGGCCGGCGGATCGTCGTCGACCGAGCCGAAGTTGCCGTGGCCATCCAGCAGCGGATGGCGGCTGGCGAAGGTCTGCACCAGCCGCACCAGGGCGTCGTACACGGCCTGATCGCCGTGGGGGTGGTACTTGCCGAGCACATCACCCACCACCCGGGCGCATTTGCGGTAGGGGCGGTCGGGCGTCAGCCCGAGCTCGTGCATCGCGAACAGGATGCGGCGCTGCACCGGCTTGAGGCCATCGCGCACATCGGGCAGGGCCCGCCCCACGATCACGCTCATGGCGTACTCGAGGTAAGAGCGCTGCATCTCCTGATGCAGGGCGATCGGCTCGATCCGCCCCTGGTTCGGATCCTCGGTCGCTCCCCCGGCGC
>JBJTWP010000212.1:0-2649 GCA_046081805.1 Cyanobacteriota bacterium | reverse complement strand
ACGTGGCCGTGAGTTTCGAAAGTCCCGAATACACCGCCAACTCCGATGCCCTCGGCACCCTGCGGATTCTGGAGGCCGTCCGCATCCTGGGGTTGACCGACAAGACCCGCATCTACCAGGCCAGCACCAGCGAACTCTATGGACTGGTGCAGGAGATTCCCCAGAAGGAAACCACCCCCTTCTATCCGCGCAGTCCCTATGGAGTGGCCAAGCTCTACGCCTACTGGATCACGGTCAACTACCGGGAGGCCTACGGCATGTATGCCTGCAACGGCATCCTTTTCAACCACGAAAGCCCCCGGCGGGGGGAGACCTTCGTCACCCGCAAGATCACCCGGGGCCTGGCCCGCATCGATGCCGGTCTGGATCAGGGCCTGTTCATGGGCAACCTCGACTCCCTGCGGGACTGGGGCCACGCCCGGGATTACGTGGAGATGCAGTGGCGGATGCTTCAGCAGGAGCAACCCGAGGACTTCGTGATCGCCACGGGGCGGCAGGAGTCGGTGCGCCGTTTCATCGAGCTGACCGCCGAGGAACTCGGCTGGGGAGGCATCGTCTGGAGCGGCAGCGGCGTTGATGAGACGGGAGCCCGGCGCGACAACGGCGCCACCGTGGTGCGCATCGACCGGCGCTACTTCCGGCCGGCGGAGGTGGAGACCCTGCTGGGGGACCCCACCCGGGCCCGGGAACGGCTGGGCTGGACTCCCACCACCACCCTGGAGGAACTGGTGGCGGAGATGGTCGCCACTGACAAGGAGGGGGCCGCCAAGGAGGCCACCCTGCGGCGCGAGGGGTTCACCGTCGTCGGCTCGATGGAGAATCCCCCCCAGGTCGGGGTGACGGCCGCCCCGTGAATCGGCCCGCGAATCGCCGCTATGGTCAGGGCCGTGACCCGTTCTCGTCGAAGCGGACCTTCGCTGGAACGACGCCTTCTCCCGTGGTCCGCAACCCCGCCCGGCAGCGCGGGGGCCTGACGATTTCCCCATGCTGATCTCAACGAACGATCGGATCTTCATCGCCGGCCATCGCGGCATGGCCGGCTCGGCCATCGCCCGGCGCCTGGAGGCCGAGGGCCATGGGCAGCTGCTCACGGTCAGCCGTTCGGACCTCGACCTCATGGACGGCCCCGCCGTGGCGGCCTGGTTCGCCGACCAGCGGCCCGATGTGGTGGTGCTGGCGGCGGCGCGGGTGGGGGGCATCCTCGCCAACGCCACCTATCCGGCCGACTTCCTGCTCGACAACCTCAAGATCCAGCAGAACGTGATCGAGAGCGCCTGGCGGCAGGGCACCCGGCGCCTGCTGTTCCTGGGCAGCAGCTGCATCTACCCCAAGCTGGCCGAGCAGCCGATCCGGGAGGAGGCCCTGCTCGGCGGGCCCCGGGAGCCCACCAACGAGTGGTACGCCATCGCCAAGATCACCGGCATCCAGCTGTGTCGCGCCCTGCGGCTGCAGCACGGCTTCGCTGCCATCAGCCTGATGCCCACCAATCTCTATGGCCCGGGCGACAACTACCACCCCACCAACAGCCATGTGCTGCCCGGCCTGATCCGCCGGTTCCAGGAGGCCCGGGAGACCGGCGCCGAGGAGGTCGTCTGCTGGGGCAGCGGCAGCCCGCGGCGGGAGTTCCTCCACGTCGATGATCTGGCGGATGCGGCCCTGTACTGCCTGCGCCACTGGCAACCGGGCGCCGAAGAACTCCAGCACATCAACGTGGGAACCGGAACGGACGTGAGCATCAAGGAGCTGGCCACCATGGTCTCCGAGGCGGTCGGGTTCCGCGGACGGATCGCCTGGGACACCTCCAAACCGGACGGCACCCCCCGCAAGCTCCTGGATGTGGGCCGCCTGGCCGCCCTGGGCTGGCGGGCGACGATTCCCCTGCCGGATGGACTCCGCCGCACCGTGGCGGAGTTCGTCAGCGAGCGGGCCAGCGGCGCCGAGGTGCGGCTGTGAGGATCCTCGTCACCGGGGGCGCCGGCTACATCGGCAGCCATGCCGTCCGGGCCCTCACCAGGGCGGGGCACCAGCCCGTGGTGCTCGACAACCTGGTCTACGGCCATGCCGACATCGTCGAGAAGACCCTCAAGGTGCCGCTGGTGCTGGGTCAGGTGGGCGACCGTGAGGTGCTCGAACCCCTGCTGCGCGGCCGCCATCCCGCCCTGGACGGCACCGATCTGGAGGGCAAGCCGATCGAGGCGGTGCTCCACTTCGCCGCCTACGCCTATGTGGGTGAATCGGTGACCGATCCCGCCAAGTACTACCGCAACAACCTGGGCGACACCCTCACCCTGCTCGAGGCCCTGGTGGCCACCGAGCGGCCGCTGCCGATCGTGTTCTCCTCCACCTGCGCCACCTACGGCATTCCCCAGCAGGTGCCGATCACCGAGGACCACCCCCAGGCCCCGATCAATCCCTACGGCCGCAGCAAGTGGATGGTGGAGCAGCTGCTCACCGACTTCGCGGCGGCCTACGGCCTGCCCAGCGTGATCTTCCGCTACTTCAATGCCGCCGGTGCCGAGCCCGACGGCGACCTGGGGGAGGACCACAACCCGGAGACCCACCTGATCCCCAGGGTGCTCGACACCATGAGCGGTCGGGAACCCTATCTGCAGATCTTCGGCGACGACTACCCCACCCCGGACGGCACCT
>JBJTWP010000211.1:0-3870 GCA_046081805.1 Cyanobacteriota bacterium | reverse complement strand
CGCTGATGGCGCCGCAGCAGACCCTCACCCACATCACCTGCGCCGCCCTGGAGGGCCTGAAGCAGGAGTTCGCCCTGCACCCTCCCGCTCTGGTGCTGGTGCAGGGCGACACCACCACCGCCTTCGCCTCGGCCCTGGCGGCCTTCTATGCGCAGATTCCGGTAGGTCATGTGGAGGCGGGGCTGCGCACCGACAACCTGTTTGATCCCTTCCCAGAAGAGGCCAACCGCCGTCTGATCTCCCAGCTGGCGCTGCTGCACTTCGCCCCCACCGAGCTGTCAGCGGCAAACTGCCGCGCCTCCGGCGTGATCGGTGAGGTGCTCACCACCGGCAACACGGTGATCGATGCCCTGCTGCTGATGGCCGAGCAGGCCCCGGCCTATGAGCTCCCCGGTCTCGACTGGGTGAATCAGCGCGTGATCCTGGCCACGGTGCACCGTCGCGAGAACTGGGGGGATCGCCTGGCTGCCATCGGAGCCGGCTTTCTGCAGGTGCTGGAGCGTTTCCCTGACACGGCGCTGCTGCTGCCGCTGCATCGCAATCCGACCGTGCGTGAGCCCCTGCAGGCCTTGCTCGGCGGCCATCCCCGCGCCTTCCTCACCGAGCCCCTCGACTACGCCCAACTGGTGGCGGCCATGCGCGGCGCCACCCTGGTGCTCACCGATTCCGGCGGCCTGCAGGAGGAGGCGCCGGCCCTGGGCAAACCGGTGCTGGTGCTGCGCCGCACCACCGAGCGGCCTGAGGCGGTCAGCGCCGGCACGGCCAAGCTGATCGGGACTGACACCAGGGCCATCGTGGACGAGGCGAGCCTGCTGCTCAGTGACGCCTCCGCCTACGGGGCCATGGCCAGGGCCCACAACCCCTTCGGTGATGGCCATGCCAGCGCTCGGATCCTGGAGGCCACCCGCCGCTTTCTGGCCAACCGTTAGGTCCGGTTCGGGCGCCTGCTGCCCGGAGGCAGATCGATGAACACGCGGCTGCCGGGCTTGAGACCCGAGAGGATCTGGGTGTTGCGGCCGCCGCTGATGCCGAGCTCCACGGGTTGGAACTTGGGCTTGTTGTCCTTGCCCGGCACGAGCACCCCGGGGCGACCGGCTTCGGTGACGATGGCCACGGTGGGCACCAGGGTCTCCGCCCGCACGGCACCGGTCTGGAAGTCGACGTCGGCCGTCATGCCGATCCGCAGCTGGGGCACCGCATCCAGGAAGCGCAGCACCACATCGAAAGAGGTGACGTTGTTCACCTTCACGGCGCGGGGCGTGATCCGCTTCACGGCGGCGGCGAAGCGACGATCGGGAAAGGCATCCACACGCACGGAGGCGCTCTGGCCCAGGCGGATGCGGCCGATGTCGCTCTCGGGCACCTTGGCCACCGCCTCCAGCCCCTGGGCCAGTTCCACGATCGAGGAGCTGGTGGCACCGGCCACGGCAGCGGCGGTGGTGGTGGGTGTCACGAAGGATCCGGGATCGGCGTAGCGCTGGGTGATCACACCGCTGAACGGAGCACGGACCACCAGCTCGCGACGCTCCACCTCCCGCTGCTGCAGGCGTTCGCGGGCTGCCTGAACGGTGGCTTCATCGGCCCTGAACGCGCTCAGCGCTCTGTTGTAGTCATCGACCGTGATGGCACTGCGGCGGTAGAGCTCGCGCCGACGCTCCCACTCACTGCGGGTGCGGATCAGCTGGGCCTCCGCCACCTTGAGGTTGGAGCGGAATTCGGCGATCCGGTCATCGAGGTCACCCCCGTCCATCCGGGCAAGCGGCTGACCGGTGATCACCTGATCGCCCTCCTCGACAAACAGGGCTTCCAGCAGACCCTGCCGCCTGGGGCTGATGTTCACCCGCTGCACGGCCTGCAGCTCCCCGGTGGCGGTCACCACCCCGGGCAGGGTGCCGGACTCCGCCGCAACGGTGTAGGTCTCAAGGTTTCGCACGATGGCGGCCCGTTGGCGCTGCCACAGGCCTGCCGCCATCAGCAGACCGAGCGCCAGCACCGCGCCCGACCAGAGACGTCGCCGCTGCCACAGGCGGCGCTGACGCCGTTGGGACGGGTTGGAGTGGGGACCAGGAACCACGGATTGAGCGGCGACCGGCGGTGGAGGGCTGAGCGTTGGAATCGGCCTACGGGATGCTGGCCCCAGTCTCGCGCGCCACTCCAGGTGGTGGCGGTCCGTAGATTCGCTGGATGCTCAAAGCCGGAATCGTGGGACTGCCCAACGTGGGCAAGTCCACCCTGTTCAACGCCCTGGTGGCCAACGCCCAGGCGGAGGCCGCCAACTACCCGTTCTGCACCATTGAACCCAACGCCGGGGTGGTGGCGGTTCCCGATCCCCGGCTGGAGCAGCTCGCCCGGCTGAGCAAGAGCCGGGAGATCATTCCCACCCGGGTGGAGTTCGTCGACATCGCTGGCCTGGTGAAAGGCGCCAGCCAGGGCGAAGGCCTGGGCAACAAGTTCCTGGCCAACATCCGCGAGGTGGACGCCATCGTGCACGTGGTGCGCTGCTTTGAGAATGACGATGTGATCCATGTGAGCGGCTCGGTGGGACCGGCCCGCGACGCTGAGGTGATCAACCTGGAGCTGGGGCTGGCCGATCTGGCCCAGGTGGAGAAGCGGCGGGAGCGCCTCAGGAAGCAGCTGCGCACCAGCAAGGAGGCCCAGCTGGAGGATGCCGCCCTGGAACGGCTCCAGCAGGCGCTCGAGGCCGGGTCCGCCGCCCGCAGCGTGGGCCTCAACGACGAGGAGGTCGCCCTGATCAAGCCCCTCGGACTGCTCACCGCCAAGCCGATCATCTACGCCACCAATGTGAGCGAGGACGACCTGGCTTCCGGCAATGCCCATGGCGAGGCGGTGGCGGCCCTGGCGGTGAAGGAGGGGGCGGCCACGGTCCGCATCTCGGCCCAGGTGGAGGCTGAACTGATCGAGCTGCCGGAGGAGGAGCGGGCTGAATTCCTGGCCGGTCTCGGGGTGGAGGAAGGCGGACTGCAGAGCCTGATTCGCGCCACGTACAGCCTGCTGGGTCTGCGCACCTACTTCACCAGTGGCGAGAAGGAGAGCCGCGCCTGGACGATCAAGGCCGGCATGACCGCCCCCCAGGCGGCCGGCGTGATCCACACCGACTTCGAGCGCGGCTTCATCCGTGCCCAGACCATCGGCTACCAGCAGCTGCTGGAGGCCGGCTCGCTGGCCGAGGCTCGCAACCGGGGCTGGCTGCGCTCCGAAGGCAAGGAGTACGTGGTAGCCGAGGGCGACGTGATGGAGTTTCTGTTCAACGTTTGAGAGCTTCTTGGTCTGAGGGTCCCGTCCCTCTCGGGGCCCCTCGTCTTCGGTGCTGGGTGTTGATATCCAGGCAAAGTACGTAGGTGCTTCCCTCGCTGTGGTTCACAGCCATCGAGACGGTGCGGCACACATTTCCCGTCGCCAGGCTGATGTAACTGTCAGTGGTGAACCGTTCCATCCCCGTATCCATCAGGCTAAAGAAATAGTCCTTGCAGGAATGGTCGGTGCCGTGACTGGAGGGAGCGAACAGTCGGTTGGGCACCACCTCACTTTGCATCCCCAGGTGCGTTCGGCCGAGTTGCAGGCCCTGATGGTCCAGGAGGTAAACCGCTTCCACTGCCGAGGTTTGCTCGACCAGAGAGGCCAGAGCCCACTCGAACTGGTCGGCGGTGTGGTCCATGAGGGCCTGTCTGCCCTGGGCGGCGAGGTTCTCCAGTTGCCGACTGATCCCCCGACGCTCCTGGAGTCGGCAGACGGCCTGGGCACGCAGATCTCGGGCCGCAGCGTGCAGTAGGGGATCCTGGGCCTGCGATTCGAGAGACAGTTGCTCGGCGGGTCGGGGGCGGCTGAACACGAAGCCCTGGAACAGATCGA
>JBJTWP010000210.1:0-3711 GCA_046081805.1 Cyanobacteriota bacterium | reverse complement strand
CTGGCTGAGGCTGAGGCTGCCCCGGCCCGGCTGTCCTGACCCAGCGCCGCCAGGCCCGCCGCCCGCGGCGGGATGGGTGGGTTCAGCCCCGCCGCCCCAGGCAAGGCTCAGCGGCCCCCAGAGCCAGAGCAGCAGCTGGCGTGCCAGCGCCAGTTCCCGCTGCCGGCCCTCCAGCACCAGTCGGGTGAGGGGGCCCGGCTGGGTGGCCAGCAGCCGCTGGCCCAGGCTGCGCTCCGCCTCGATCTGCTCCAGGCCGCTGAGCAGCAGCCACTGGCCCAGGCCCAGCCCCAGGCCGGGGCCCGGTTTGGCCGTGCCGGCCGTCGGCGTCGGCTCCAGCAGATCCAGCACCCGCCCGCCGCCGCGGAGTGTGGTGATGGCCTGCAGCAGCGTTGCCAGCTCCGGTGCCTCCAGCACACCCAGGGCCGGCAGGGCGAGCAGCTGGCGCTGGCTCAGGCGGTGCCCCTTCAGCAGCACCAGCAGCAGGGGAGCGGGGTGCCAGCGCTCCTGCAGCCGCTGGCACTCCAGCAGCAGGGCCAAGGGCTCGATCGTCACCTCGGGCTGCCAGATCACCAGCTGGGGCAGGGGGCCCGGAACCTCGCTGCTGGCCAGCCGCACCGGGCAGTCTGGCAACGCACCCTCCAGCAGGCGGGAGAGGCCCGCCGCCGCGAGGGATTCGGCGTAGAGCAGCAGGGTGAGCGTCAACGGAATCAGGGGTCGGGACGGCCGGTGAGATGCAGGGTGTAGCTCTCGATCCTGTAGCCGGTGGCGACCTCGATCTGTCGCAGCAGCTCAGGCGGCAGTTCCACGTCGAGATCCTGGATGGCGCCGGTCTGGGTGCAGGTGAGGTGGCTGTGGGGATCGCTGCGGTGGCCGTAGAGCCGACCGCTGGCGCGGTCGAGGCATTCGATCACCCCGGCGGACTGCAGGGCCTCGAGGTTCTGATACACCGAGGTGTGGCCGATGTTGCGCCCCAGGTTGTTGAGCTTCTCGAAGATGTCACGGGCGCTGAGGTGGGCCTTCTCGCTCCAGAGCAGATCGAGCACCATGCGGCGCTGTTTGCTCAGGCGCATGTCCAGATCCCGGCACTGGCGGTAGACCGCCTCCAGGCTGGCCGAGTCGAGGGAAGGGCTGCGTGGACCCAACCGGCACCTGTCAACAGAACATAAACTCTGTTATAGGCCAACTCGCAGGCGGATCGCGTTCGCCTTGTCGGCCTCAGGCGATGCTGGCCGCCAATGGATCCTGAAGCCGCCCATCGCCGATGGCCTGGAGTGCTTCGCCCAGGTCCACCCGCCCGTCGTAGAGGGCCCGGCCCACGATCACCCCCTCCACCCCCAGGGGCGCCAGGCTCAGCAGCGAGAGCAGGTGCTCCAGGTTGCCGATGCCGCCGGAGGCGATCAAGGGCACGGCGCTGGCCTCGGCCATCGCCCGCAGGGCCTCGAGGTTGGGGCCAGCCAGGGTGCCATCCGTGGCGATGTCGGTGCTGATGATCGCCGCGATCGGCAGGGCGCTGAGGCGCCGGGCCAGGGCGGTGGCGTCGAGGTCGCTGGCCTCCAGCCAGCCGCGGGTGGCCACCTTGCCGTCGCGGGCGTCGATCCCCACCACGATCCGTCCGGGATGGCGGGCCGCCAGCTGCCCCACCAGCTCCGGCTGCTCCAGCGCCGCCGTGCCCAGGATCACCCGTTCCAGACCACAGGCCAGCAACTCCTCCGCCCGCTCGGCCGTGCGCACCCCCCCACCCAGTTGCACGGGTATGGCCAGGGCTGCCGTGATCGCCTTCACCACCGCGTCGTTCAGCGGCTGGCCGCTGCGGGCCCCATCGAGATCCACCAGGTGCAGGCGCTCGGCCCCCTGTCGTTGCCAGCTGAGGGCCTGGGCCACAGGATCGTCCGAGAAGCGCGTCACCTGGTCGTAGTCGCCCTGGTGCAGGCGCACGCACTGCCCGTCGAGCAGATCGATGGCGGGGATCACCTGCATGGGTCGCCGGGGTGGCAAGGGCTGCCAGCCAGGCTGCCAGAGGCTGCGGTCGTCCAGCTCCCGCAGCGCCACCACCGGCCTCACCTGGCGATCCAGCACCGCCTGCAGTTCCGCCAGCCGCTGCCGGCCCCTGCCGCGCCACCCCAGCACGGTGAAGTGGCGCCAGCCCCCCAGCCGGCGGGCGGTGGCTGGCTGGGCGGTGAACGCCTGGCCGATGCGGATCATGGCGTTGGCCGGTGCTGGGGGCGTGTCACGGGCGGCTCTGGCCCTGTTGAATACGGTCCAATCTGGTGGGCCGGATGGCCCCTGCGCGGATGAAAATCCTGGTGATGGGCGGCACCCGCTTCGTGGGCAAGCCGGTGGTGACCCAACTGCTGGCCCAGGGCCACGCGCTCACCCTCTTCACCCGCGGTCGCCAGCCCGCGCCGGAGGGGGTGGAGCACCTGGTGGGCGACCGGGCCGACGCGACGGCCCTGGACCAGTTGCAGGGGCGCCGCTTTGAGGTGATCGTCGACAGCTCCGGCCGCAACCTGGAGGACACCCGCAGCGTGCTGGAGCGCACCGGCGAGCCGGCCCTGCGGCTGGTGTACGTGAGCTCGGCCGGGGTGTACGCCGACAGCGAGCTGTGGCCCCTCAGTGAGGAGAGTGCCACCGACCCGGAGAGCCGCCACGCCGGCAAGCTGCACACCGAGAACTGGCTGCGGCAGCAGGGCATCCCGTTCACCAGCTTCCGCCCCACCTACATCGTCGGACCGGGCAATTACAACCCGGTGGAGAGCTGGTTCTTCGATCGGATCGTGCATGGCAGAGCGGTGCCGCTGCCGGGGGATGGCAGCACGATCACCCAGATCGGCCATGTGAACGACCTGGCCGCGGCGATGGTGCGCTGCATCGCGGTGGAGGCCGCCGCCAATCGCATCTACAACTGCACCAGCGTTCAGGGCATCACCTTCCGGGGGCTGGTGGCCGCCGCCGCCCGCGCCTGCGGCAAGGATCCGCCGCGGTGGAGATTCGCAGCTTCGATCCGGCCGGCCTCGACAAGAAGGCCCGCAAGGCGTTTCCGCTGCGCCTGGCCCATTTCCTCACCGACGTGAGCCGGGTGCGGCGGGAGCTGGCCTGGGAGCCCCAGTTCGATGCCGCCGCCTGTCTGGCCGACAGCTTTGCCCATGACTACGCCCTGCGGATGCCGACCGAGCCAGACTTCTCTGGCGATGGGGCCCTGATCGGCTGAGGCGGGCGGCCGAGGCCCTGGCGCTGCCTGTGCAGCCGGAGGAGCTACCCCACGGCGGTGAAGTTGACCCCGATCACCAGATCATCAAAGTCGCGATCCCCCCCGCCGAGGATGTCTTCCAGGCCAAAGAGGTTGGTGCCGAGGGAGCGGAAGTGGCTGATGCCATCGCTGTTGGCAGCGCCGTAGGCAAAGAAGGTGTTGCCATTCACCTCGGCGAAGGGGGCGAGGAAGGAGCCGCCGCTGATGGCCGAGAAACTGCGGGAGGCCGTCTGGTCATCGGCGACGCTGAGGTTGCTGAGCGGTGCGATGCGGTTGGAGCTGTGCAGGGCGGCGGCGGCGTAGCCGCTGTCGCCGGGCCTCAGGCGGGTGATGCCATCGGCGGCGAGCACGGTGCCGGCGGCATCGAGGCTGCGGTAGAAGCCGGCGCTGGAGTTGAAGTCGGCTTCCCGGCCCACCGTCACCGTGCCGCTGAGGCTCTGGGCTGTGGTGAAGGCGCTGAGATC
>JBJTWP010000209.1:0-5022 GCA_046081805.1 Cyanobacteriota bacterium | reverse complement strand
GTTCCGCAGCGGCGGCGAACGCCATGCGCGCACGCGCTGGACCGAGCGGATTGCCGTGGCGATCGGATTCAACAAGACGGACCAACCGATGGAATTCATCAGCCGGGAGGAGTTCGAGCGCATGGCCGCCAGCAGCGGCCTTCGCGTGGAGTGGGCGCACGAGGCGCGCCGCACCTCGAACGCCCTGGCCATCCTGACCAGACTATGAGCGATCGCGATTTCGACGTGGAGTTCATGGCTGCGGCCTCGCTGGTGCTCGCCCATCTCAGCCGCCTGGGTGAGGAGGTGATCCTCTGGGCCAGTGAGGAGTTCGCCTTCGTGGGCCTCACCGACCGCTGCGCCACCGGCAGCAGCCTGATGCCCCAGAAGAAGAACCCCGATGTACCCGAGCTGGTGCGGGGCAAGAGCGGTCGGGTGTTTGGCCATCTGATCGGTCTGCTCACGATGATCAAGGGCCTGCCCCTCGCCTACAACAAGGACTTCCAGGAAGACAAGGAAGCCCTGTTTGACGGGGTGCGCACCGTGCTGGATTGTCTGGAGGCAATGGCGATCCTGTTCGAGGAGGGCCTGGAGTTCCGGCCCCAGCGGCTGGAGGAGGCCGTGGCCGCCGACTTCTCCAATGCCACCGATGTGGCCGACTACCTGGTGGCCCGCCAGGTGCCCTTCCGCGAGGCCTACCAGCTGGTAGGCGCCCTGGTGAAGACCTGCCTGGCCGAGGGCCTGCTGCTGCGGGATCTGCCCCTGGAGCGCTGGCAGCAGGTGCATCCCGCCTTCGAGTCCGACATCTTCCGGGCGATCGCCCCCCGGCAGGTGGTGGCGGCCCGCCGCAGTGAGGGCGGCACCGGCTTTGATCAGGTGGCGTTCCAGTTGCAGCAGATGCGGCTCCACCTCGGCACTGGCGGCGGCGCGCCCTAGGCTGGTCCGGTCAGAGGCCCTGAGGCCCGCATCGCTAGGCCCCGTGGCCGGCCCGGTTCGTGAGCATTTTTGTCGGCAATCTGCCCTTCCGCGCAGAACAGGAAGACGTTGCAGAGCTGTTTGCGCCCTACGGAGAGGTGGCGAACTGCTCCCTGCCCCTGGAGCGGGATACGGGCCGCAAGCGTGGCTTTGCCTTCGTGGAGATGGCCGATCCCGGCCTGGAGGATCGAGCCATCGAGGCCCTGCAGGGCGCCGAGCTGATGGGCCGTCCCCTGCGGATCAACAAGGCTGAGCCCCGTGGCGCTGCCCCCCGTCGTGGTGGTGGTGGTGGTTATGGCGGCGGTGGCGGTGGTGATCATGCCGGCGGTTACAGCGGTGCCGGTGGTTACAGCCGTGCCGGTGCCGCTGGCTACGGCCAGGGCGGCGGCGGTGGTGATCGTCGCTCCGGCGCCCGGGGCTGGGAGGACCGCAGCTATGGCGGCGGCGATACCTTTGAGGCCGGTCGTACCCGTCGGCGCCGCAGTGGCGGTGGTGACGACCAGCCCGCCGCCGAGGGCTGAGACCTCAGAGCCCCCGTTCCTCCAGCTGCCGGGCTGCGGCCTCCAGCACCTCTGGCCCGGCCTCCCGGGCTGCAGCGCTGCGGGTCAGGGCTGCTCGCCAGTGCCGGGCGCCGCTCACCGCCTCCACCACATGCACCAGGTGGCGGGCCATGGGCCAGAGCCGCCCTCCCCGGCTGCGCCAGCGCTCCGCGTGGGGAATCAGGCCACGCACCACGGTTGAGGCCTTCACGGCCGGTTGATGGTGGTCGCCGTGGATGGCGGCGTCCACCAGGCCCCAGCGCAACGGATGGTCGTAGGCCGCCCGGCCCACCATCACACCATCCAGGTGCCGGAGTTGCTGTCGGCAGTCCTCCAGCGTCTGCAGTCCGCCGTTGAGGTCGATCGTGAGCTGCGGCCGATCAGTCTTGAGCTGCTGAACCAGCTCGTAGCGGAGGGGTGGAATCGTGCGGTTCTGCTTGGGATCCAGCCCGTTCAGCCAGGCCTTGCGGGCATGCACGGCGAAGCGCTGGCAGCCGGCGCTGGCCAGCGCATCCACGAAGGCCACCAGTTCGGCGTAGGAGTCGTGCCCGTCGATGCCGATGCGGTGCTTCACCGTCACCGGCAGGGCGCTGGCCCCGGCCATCGCCTCCACGCAGCGGGCCACCAGCTGCGGTTGAGCCATCAGGCAGGCTCCGAAGCGTCCTCGCTGCACCTTTTCGCTGGGGCAGCCGACGTTGAGGTTGATCTCGTCGTAGCCCCAGTCGGCGGCCAAGTGCGTTGCCTCGGCCAGCAACTGGGGGTTGTCGCCGCCCACCTGCAGGGCCAGCGGTCGCTCTGCGGGGTCGAAACCGATCAGCCGCTCCAGCCGGCCCCCGGGCTGGTCTGCCCCGGGCTGGCGGCGGGCATGGTGCAGGGCCTGGGCCACCACCATCTCGGTGTACAGCAGGCTGTGACGGCTGATCTGGCGGAACAACAGTCGGAAGTGGCGGTCGGTGTGGTCGAGCATCGGCGCCACACTGAAGCGATGGGCCTCGCGCGAGCGCTGGGCCGCTCCTGGGCCGCCCTTCCCCTCCCCGGACGGCTCCTTGCTGGACTGGTTGCTGATGTTGCGCTCCATGGCCCCATCCTTGCCGTCGTCGGTTGCCGTGGTGGTGGCGGGAGGCGGTCCGGCGGGGTTCATGGCGGCCATCGCCGCCGCCGAGGCCGGGGTGCGGGATGTGCACATCCTTGAAGCCACCCCCGAGCCGCTGCAGAAGGTGCGGATCAGCGGCGGTGGCCGTTGCAATGTCACCCACGCCTGCTGGGATCCGCGGACCCTGGCGGGCCACTATCCCCGCGGCAGCCGCCCGCTGCGGGGACCCTTCTCACAGTTTGCCGCCGGGGACACGGTGGCCTGGTTCGCTGACCACGGCCTGGAGCTCGTGGAGGAACCGGATGGCCGCCTGTTCCCCCGGGCCAACCGCTCCAGTGCTGTGATCGAGGTTCTGCGGCGCGCCGCCGCCGCGGCCGGCGTCAGCCTGCACCCCGGCCTGGCGCTGCGGCAGGCTGAAGCGCTCCAGAGCGGCGGCTTCCGACTGGGGCTGCGGCTGGCCGGCTCCGCCCCTCCCACCGGGGCGAGCGGCGGCGGGATGTGCTGCGAGCGGTTGGTGCTGGCCCCAGGCAGCCATCCCAGCGGTCGGCGCCTTGCCGCCCAGCTCGGCCACGCCATTGTGCCGCCGGTACCGTCCCTGTTCAGCCTGGCCCTGGAGGGGGGAGAGCTGGCGGCCCTGGCCGGCCTGGCGCTCGACCCTGTGGAGTTGGAGTTGGAGCTGGGGCTGGAGCTTCCGGGCGGCGCTGGGAGTGCCGCCGCCGGCCAGCGCTTTCGCCAGCGCGGTGCGGTGCTGATCACCCACTGGGGGCTGAGCGGGCCTGCGACGCTGCGGCTCACGGCCTTTGCGGCCCGGGCCCTGCACGAGCGGAGCTACCGCGGCGAGCTCCGGGTGGCCTGGGCCGGTGGGCTGGATCGGGCCCGCGTGGAGGAGCTGCTCACCCGGGCTCGCCTGGACCAGGCTCGCCGGCAGCTGGCCACCTGGCGACCCTGGCCGGAGCTGCCGCGCCGTCTCTGGCTGCATCTGCTCGATCAGGCGGGTCTGGCTGGGGAGCAGCGCTGGGCAGATCTGAGCCGGACCGGTCAGCGGACCCTGACCGAGCGGCTCTGCGGCAGTCGGTACGCCCTGCGGGGGCGGGGCCCCTTCGGCGAGGAATTCGTGACGGCTGGAGGGGTGCCCCTGGGGGAGGTGAACCTGGGCACGATGGAGAGCCGGCGCTGCCCTGGTCTGCAGGTGGTGGGGGAGCTGCTGGATGTGGATGGGGTGACCGGTGGGTTCAACTTCCAGCACTGCTGGACCAGCGGCTATCTGGCGGGGCAGGCCTTAGCGGATTTTTTCAAAGATAGAGAACATCGGCAGGTACATCGCCAACAGAACTGAGCCCACGATTCCCCCCACCAGAACGATCATCATCGGCTCAATCATTGAAGTCAGTACCTTGACAGTCGATTCAACCTCGTCTTCGTAGAAGTCAGCAACCTTGGAGAGCATGGCATCCAGGCCACCGGTTTCCTCACCGATCATCAGCATGTTGATGGCCATTTCGGGAAACACTTGCTTGCGCGCCAGGGCCACACTCAGGGGAATACCTTCCATCACTTCATTGCGCGTGGAGCGAATGGCATCGGAAATGATTGAATTGTCGGTGGTTTCCCGGGTGATCTCCAGGGTGAGCAGAATCGGCACACCCGCCCTGGAAAGGGAACTGAAGGTTCGGCAGAACTGGGCTGTTGAGGTTTTTTGAATCAGATCACCGAACAGGGGCACCTTGAGAATGAAGGCATCCACTTGCCTGCGGCCAGGGGGGGTTGCGTAATAGTTCATGAACAGCCAGATGCCAATGGCCAGGCCAGCCACGAACAGCAAGGAGAAATAGGATCTCAGTAGACTGCTCAGGTTCACCAGCATCTGGGTGAAGGCCGGCAGTTCGGCCCCCAGTTCATCAAAGATGTTGGCAAAGGTGGGGATCAAGAACATTGTCATCCCCAGGAAGACGAGGATGGCGATGATTAGAACCGTTGTCGGGTAGCCGAGGGCGCTCTTGATCTGGTTCTGGAGCTTGGCGTTATCCTCCAGCAGTTTGGCCAGGCGCTTCAGGGTTTCATCCAGCACACCCCCGGCCTCGCCGGCATCGATCATCGCGACACTGAGTCGATCGAAGATGTCAGGCCACTTGCGCAGGGCCGCCCCCAGGCTGCTGCCCTGGTTCACATCTGCCGCGATGGCCTCCAGTGCTTTTTTGAACGACGGCATCTTCTGCTGGGCGCTCATCATCGAGAGGCTGCGAACGATCGGCACCCCTGCCGTCACCATCGCCGACAGCTTGCTGGCGAACAGCGCCTTCTCCTTGACCGTGATCTTCGCCTCCAGCAGCGTTCGCCAATCGAACTGCGTGCCGTTGGGCATGGCGGCCGGTTCGATGGCGTTTTCCTTGCGCACCAGCAGGTTGGGAAGGATGCCGCGCCTGCGCAGCCGCTGGC
>JBJTWP010000208.1:0-6005 GCA_046081805.1 Cyanobacteriota bacterium | reverse complement strand
CCAAGGCGCTTCTGCGTGGAACCAGTTCTGCGAGTGGGTCACCAGCACCGACAACCGCATCTATGTGGGTTGGTTCGGCGTTCTGATGATCCCCTGCCTGCTGGCCGCCACCATCTGCTTCATCGTTGCCTTTATCGCCGCTCCCCCCGTCGACATCGACGGCATCCGTGAGCCTGTTGCCGGTCCCTGCTGTACGGCAACAACATCATCTCCGGCGCTGTGATCCCCAGCAGCAACGCCATCGGTCTGCACTTCTACCCCATCTGGGAAGCCGCCAGCCTCGACGAGTGGCTGTACAACGGCGGTCCTTTCCAGCTGGTTGTTTTCCACTTCCTCATCGGCATCTACGCCTACATGGGTCGTGAGTGGGAACTCTCCTACCGCCTGGGAATGCGCCCCTGGATCTGCGTTGCTTACAGCGCACCCGTGGCTGCTGCCTCTGCTGTGTTCCTGGTGTATCCATTCGGTCAGGGCTCATTCTCGGACGCCATGCCCCTGGGCATCAGCGGCACCTTCAACTACATGCTGGTGTTCCAGGCTGAGCACAACATCCTGATGCACCCCTTCCACATGCTGGGTGTGGCTGGTGTGTTCGGTGGCTCCCTGTTCTCCGCCATGCACGGTTCGCTGGTGACTTCTTCCCTGGTGCGTGAAACCACCGAGAGCGAGTCGCAGAACTATGGCTACAAGTTTGGTCAAGAAGAAGAGACCTACAACATCGTGGCTGCCCATGGCTATTTCGGTCGCCTGATCTTCCAATACGCCAGCTTTAACAACAGCCGTAGCCTGCATTTCTTCCTTGCGGCCTGGCCGGTAATCGGCATCTGGTTCACGGCCCTGGGCGTGAGCACGATGGCCTTCAACCTGAATGGTTTCAACTTCAACCAGTCGATCCTCGACGGTCAGGGCCGCGTAGTGAACACCTGGGCTGACGTGCTGAACCGCACTGGTCTGGGCATGGAAGTGATGCACGAGCGCAATGCCCATAACTTCCCGCTGGACCTGGCTGCTGCTGCAGCGACCCCGGTGGCACTGACCGCCCCGGCGATCGGCTGAGGCTGAAGGCTGAGCATGGTTGAGCCTTGGTCTAAGGGCTAGGACTTGACCAACTTGGCTTGACTGCCTGGATCTGTACTGACTGGGTCCAAGCACTTGTGCTCCAGTGATTAGCCAGTGATTAGACGGAATCCCAAGCCCCCGCCCCGGCGGGGGCTTTTTGCTGGCTTGGCTGGGATGGATGAACGTGAAGCTGGGATGAACGGCAGCCTTGGATGAACGGCATGCTTGGCTGAACAACCATCCCCTGGTTGATGTCAAGCCGCGCCATGGCCCTTGATCCAGCCCAGCGCCCAGGCCGGGCCGCGCCCTGTTGCCACGAAGATCTACCCCACCCTGGTGCCATGAAGCTCCCATGAAGCTCTACAGCTACGCTCAATGCAGCACCTGCCGCAAAGCCATCGCCTGGCTGAAGCAGCGGGGAATCGCCGTGGCTCCGATCGACATCACCGCCACGCCGCCGAGCCTGGAGGAGCTGCAGGCCGGGCTGCGGCAACTGGGTCGCAAGCGACTGTTCAACACCAGCGGCCAGAGCTACCGGGCCCTGGGTTCCGCCACCATCCAGGCCATGGACGAACGCCAGGCCCTGACGGCCCTGGCCACTGACGGCAAGCTGGTGAAGCGCCCCTTCCTGGTCGTGGACTCCGGCCAGGTGCTCACTGGGTTCAAGCCGGAGGAGTGGGAGGCGGCGCTACGGGGCTGAAGGCCGCGCTGGCCGGCGCGGCGGCGGCGGCCGGTCCGGTGGTGAGCTGATCGAGCTCCTGAATCAGGGCCTCGATGCCCGAACGGCTGATCTGGCTCAGATAGGTGGTCTTGAGCTCCTCCAGCAAGGCGCAGAGGAGCTCCTGGGAACGCTGCAGGGCAGGGCCACCCTCCAGGGCTGCCGCCAGCTCCTCCCAGAAGCGGTCTACGCAGCGCTGTAACAGCTCCAGTTGCACGTCATCGCGACGGGCCAGCCGCTCGCCGGTGCTGCGCGACACCTCCAACAGACTCTCCACCATCCCGCTGGCCAGTTGCCGGCTCAATCCGCTCTCCACCTGCAGCAGCGGCTGGAGCTGGCGCAGGGGCGGCGGCACCACGGTGCGGTCGAGACTCTGGCGCAGGGCATAGCCCAACAGGTTCTGGAGGTCGGGAGCCAGCCGCGGCGCCACCTGGGCCAACAACAGGGGTGCCCAGATCCGCACCAGCTCCACCACCTCGCGCTCCTCATCGTTGGCCGCGGCCACACTTTGATGACTGCGCAGACTGCGCAGACGCTGGGGCCACTGGTTGGAGCGGACCAGCGACTGGCCGCCATCCAGCAGCTGCAGGGCCAGCACTTCGAACAGTTCGAGGGCCAGCAAGGCCACCACAGCCCGGCTCACCACGGCCCGCAGGGGCTCGATGGTCACCAACCCCGCCCCCTGCAGTCGCTCCAGCACCGGCAGCAGCCGCAACCAGCGCCAGAAGGGCAGCACCAGGGGCAGATCGATCCAGCGGCGCAGTAGGGCGTCACGCCAGCGCAGCCCTGGCAGGCGCCGTTTCAGCCGGATCACCCGCAACAGGATGTCAAGCGCGAAGACACCCTGGAACACCAGCAGATCCAGCCGCCAGAAGTGGTCGGTGGGCCGGCCGTTCTCATCGATCGATCGCCAGTAGTTGGTGGCCACCAGCGGCAACACCTGCTGCTGCCAGAAGCGCCGCTCCCGGCTCCAGCCCCTGACCGCGATCTGGGACGGTGCGAGCAGCGCAGCGGCGGCCTGCTGGGCCGAGTCATCGTCAGCGCGCTGGCGCAGCCGGTTCTTGATCTTCTCCAGGGTGCCTGTGCCACCCGAGGCCAGGAACGGGTTGGAGTTGATCATCGCGGTGGTGAGCTCCACCTGGCGCTGCAGCAGCCGGCGCTGCTCCGGGTTGGGGGCGGCGCCGCGGGGCAGGGCGGCCAGGGAGCGATCAAGCTGGGCGAAGGCGTCGAGGTAGGCCTGGGTTTCGCGATGGGGCTCGATCCCCTTGATCGGATCGACCCAGGGGGTGAGATCCGGCAGGAAGGTGAGCGGTACCGCCAGCGGCACCGAGGGAATCGGATACAGATTGCGCTGCAGCCAAAAGGTGCGCAGCGGCACGTAGCTGAGGTCGAAGGCCACCACCAGCAGATTGAGGCCGGCCCAGATCGCCACAAAGCGATCCCAGCGCCGCAGCCAGGGTCCGCTCACCGGTCGAGCCTGGCGGATCCAGCGAGGACGGGCCATCAGGCGCGGAGGCACAGGCTGCGGTGCCTAATCTGCCGCTCCAGGAGCGGATTGAGCGTTGGTGGCCGAAGCGGGGCAGGACAGCGGACAGCGCAAGGACCAGGACGACGGCCCGACGCCCCCGGATCCGCCGGAGGCCGAGAGGCTCCAGGGCGGGGAAAGCCCCTGGGCCTTCTGGCGCAGTGTGCTGATCACCCTGGCGGTGGCCCTGGGCATCCGCCAGTACCTGGTGGAAGCCCGCTACATCCCCTCCGGCTCGATGCTGCCGGGTCTGCAGATCCAGGACCGCCTGCTGGTGGAGAAGCTCAGCTACCGCCGCCGCGGCCCCAGACGGGGCGAGATCGTGGTGTTCCATGCCCCGCAGCACTTTGATCCGGTGCTCAACGGCGGACGGACGGTGAGTCCGCTGCAGTGCCTGGTGGTGAATCTCCCCCTGATCAACAGCTTGCCCGGCGTGTCGAACCCGGCTTGCGACGCCTACATCAAGCGGGTCGTGGGCCTGCCGGGCGAACGGGTGATGGTGAATCCCCGTGGGGAGGTGTTCATCAACGGCGTCAGGCTCAGGGAGCCCTATGTGAGGAATCGCTGTCCGGTGGACGCCCAGGGGATGGGGCCCTGTCGCCCCCTCAATGCCGTGGTACCGCCCGGCCATGTGCTGGTGCTGGGGGACAACCGCGCCAACAGCTGGGATGGGCGTTTCTGGCCGGGCGGACCCTTCCTTCCCCAGAAGGAGATCATCGGTCGGGCCTTCTGGCGCTTCTTTCCCCTCAACACCGCCGGCCGTCTCTGAGCCCAGCCAGTGGCGGCGCGCCTCCTACAGCCTCCACTGGCCCGCGGGCAGCAGGGCGCTCGCCAGAATCGCGCCGCGAAGCCGTTCGGCCGGCCACCACTCCTCCACGGCGGGCCGGTTTGCCGCCAGGGCGCTGCCAGCAGGATGCCAGGCGGCCTGGGGATCAAACAGCACCCAGGGAGGCCCCCCTGGCTCCAGAACCGGGGGGTCGATGGCCAGGAAGCGGGCTGGCCCCCAGCAGAGCGCCTGCCAGAGCGCCGGCACACTCCATCCCTGCCGCTCCACCAGCTCCTGCCACAGCAACGGCAGCACCACACCATGGCCGGCCAGGCCGGCGCGGCGCTGATCCAGGGGCAGCAACCGCTCCTCCGCGTCCAGGGCCAGATGATGCACCGCCACAGCCGTGATCACGCCGGAGGCCAGGGCGGCGATCAGGCCCTGGCGGTCGGTGGGTGTTCCCAGGGCGGGAACCACGCGCCAACCCTCGCTGGTGGGATGCAGCCGCGCGGTATCGGCCAGCAGATGCCACCAGCTCACGCTGGCCAGGGGGCGCTGTGGCGGCGGCAACGCCGCCAGCAGCTGGACCCCCTCGGCGGTGGAGAGGTTCATCAACCGCAGGGCCGGAGGCCGATGGGCAGCGGCCAGGGCCAGCAGGCTCTGGAGCGGCAGGGTTTCACTGAGGGCCGGCTCCGGGGGCCAACCGGCCCTCAGGGCATCGACTCCCTCCCGCACGAAGCCCTGACCGGCGATCGCCGGATCCCGGGGGGCGAACAGCAGCGGAGCGGTTCCCTGCTCGGCCAGGCGCAGGCCACGCTCCAGCAGGGCCACGGGCGGGCAGTGGTCGGCACCTGCCAGGCCGATGGCGCCAGCCCTCAGCTGATCCCCATGGGGGGCGAGCTCTGCGTCGGCGCCACTGCGGCTGAAGCTCCCCCAGAGCAGCACCTCCACGGGCCCGCCGCCCATGGGGGCCAGCCCTTCCGGCGAGTCGCGCCAGGCATGGGCCCAGGGCAGCAGGGCCAGCACGCCATACCCCCCCGCGGCGGCGGCGGCGGTCAGGCTGGCCAGGGTGTCCGCCCGGCCGCTGAGGGGATCGACCAGCACGCTGTGGGGATCCACCAAGGCCGGAGCCAACCAGGCTCCGGGGCATGCCTTGGGCCGCAGTCCCGCCGCCCGACCCCGGTCGGCCGCCGTCTCACCAAGGGCGAGCAGGGCGCCATCGGCTGCGATCAGCGCATCACCGCTGCTGGGAGGCTGGTCGGCCGCGCGCAGCAGCTGGAGATCCTGGAGCCAGATCAGCGGCTCAGCCATGGCAGCGAGGCGTCAGAGGGCGCCGGCAGCGGTGCGATCCAGCACGCCGCCCAGGTGAGTGGTGAGGTTCATGGCCGACACCACCGGGCCGCCGCCGACGCCGTTGGGGTAGTCGATCACGCTGACGCCGCCGTTGCCCTGCTTGATCGCCCAGATATCCGCCGGGCTGAGCCCCAGCAGGGCGCAGAGGATGGCCTTGTTCACGGCGTCGTGGGCCACCACCAGAGCCGTTTCCCCGGGGCCGAGGCTGCGGGCGATGGCGTGCCAGGTGGCCAGCGCGCGGGACCACACCTCGAGGATGGTTTCACCCTCGGGCATCTGCACCGTGTCAGGGGCGCGCTTCCAGGCGGCCAGCAGCTCCGGCCAGCCTTCGGCGATCTCGCTCTCCAGCCGGCCCTCCCACAGCCCGTGGCCGATCTCCACCAGGCCGCGGCTGGTGGTGAGGGGCACGGCGGGATGGCTGGCCAGGATCACGTCGGCGGTCTGGCGGGGGCGGGCCATCGCGCTGCTGTAGGCCCGGTGGAAGGTGACCGGGGCCAGGTAGCGGCCGGCGGCTTCGGCCTGGGCACGGCCGTTGGCGTTGAGGGGAATGTCGATCTGGCCCTGGAAGCGACCCTGGCGGTTCC
>JBJTWP010000207.1:0-13268 GCA_046081805.1 Cyanobacteriota bacterium | reverse complement strand
CGGCCGTCGATTCCGCCGGTCTGGCTGTCGCAGGCCCGTTCCGGATGCGGCATCAGGCCGAGCACATTGCCCTGGGCATTGCTGAGACCGGCCACGTCCCCCACCGAGCCGTTGGGATTGCGGCGGTAGCGCAGCACCACCTGGCCCCCCTCCTCCAGGGCGCGGAGCTGGTGGGGTTCGCACTGATAACGGCCTTCGCCGTGGGCGATCGGGAAGGTGACGTTCTCACCGTCTGCGTAACCCTGCAGCCAGCGGCAGGCGCCCCGCTGCACCACCAGTTCGGCGGGCTCACAGATGAAGTGCAGCTTCTCGTTGCGGGTGAGGGCACCGGGTAGCAGGCCCATCTCGGTCAGCACCTGGAAGCCGTTGCAGATGCCCAGCACAGCCCCGCCGCGCTCGGCGAACTGTCGCACCTCCTCCAGCACCGGAGCGAAACGGGCGATAGCACCGCAGCGCAGGTAGTCGCCGTAGCTGAAACCGCCGGGGATCACCACGGCGTCCAGACCGCTGAGGTCGCGCACCTCGTGCCAGAGGAACCGGGTGGGGATCCCCAGGCAGCCCTCCAGGGCCCAGCGCACGTCCCGGTCACAGTTCGAACCGGGGAACACCACGATGCCAACGGTCATGGCGGCGCTCAGGTGTGGGAAGCGCTGGCCGGCTCGAGCCGCTCCAGGTTCCAGTTCTCGATCACCGGATTGGCGAGCAGGCGATCACTGAGCAGCTCCAGCTGGGCCAGGGCGCTGGCCTGGTCGTCGGCATCCAGCTCCACCTCGATCGCCTTGCCGATGCGCAGGCGGGTCACACCCGTGACGCCCAGGCGGCCAGCGGCGGCTCGGGTGGCCTCGCCAGCGGGATCAAGCACCGAGGGCCTGAGGGACACCTGAACGCGCGCGCTGAATCGTGGCACCGTGACCGCCGAGGGTTTGTTAAATCATGGCAGCCCGGGGGGCCTGGTCCTTTGCGCTTGTCCAGGTTGAAGGCAGCCCCCGCCCCCCTGGTCCGGTGTTCCGCCCGTTGCCCCTGCTGCTGGGCGCCTGGCTCGGCACCCTGCCGGCGCTGGCCCAGCAGAACGTGCCGCTGGAATGTCGCCTCGACACCGGCAGCTGGGGGCGCTGCACGATGCGGGTGGAGCGCATCGGCGAGCACTGGTGGATCCAAACCGAGGGGCAACGCATCGAGTTCCGCCATAACGGCCGCGGGGCGATCACGATGCGCCGGAACCCGGCCGCGTCCTGGCAGTCGGTGTCGGCGAACTGGACCGCCGACGCCACGCTTTGCTGGGACGGCGTCTGTGCCCGCGGGGCGATCCCGCTGGACTGACGGTCTTCGCCCACTCAGCAGGAGAAGCCAGCCAGCTGGGCTTCGATGGCCGGCCGGTCGAGGCCGAACCCCATCAGCACCAGCTCCAGGCCCGGCGGTGCGCCCATGCCCGCCTGACCCTCGAACCAGCACTCCAGCCGGGGGCCGGCCGCCTGAATCTGCAGCGGCAGTGCTTTGCCCTCCAGCCAGAGTCGCCCTTTGAGCCGCACCAGCCCGTGGTTGCGGATCAACTGGGCCAGCCCCTGCTCCAGGGCCTGGCGCTCGAAGCGTCCGGGCAGCTGCAGCGCCATCGCCTCCATCGCCACATGGGCATGGTCGTGGTGGTGATGCTCCTCGTCGTGGTCCTGGTGCGACGCCTCCGGGGCGTCGATGCCCAGGGCCACGGCCGGATCGAGGGCGCCGCGCTGCACCGGCAGCACGGGTGTGCCGGGCCGCACGGCGACCATCACCCGCTGCTGCACCCGCTTCAACGCGTCCGCGTCGATCCGGTCGGCGCGGCTCACCACCACCAGGTCGGCTGCCTCCAACTGCTCCGCGAACAGCTCGTCGATCGCCGTGGCGTGATCCAGGCTCGGATCCAGCTGGCGCTGCCGTTCCAGGGCTTCGGGATCGGCCACCACCGCACCGGCCGCCAGGGCTTCACCGTCCACCACCGCCACCACGCCATTCACGCGGGTGCGGCTGCGGATCTCCGGCCAGCCGAACGCCGCCACCAGTGGTTCCGGCAGGGCCAGGCCACTGGTTTCCACCACGATCCCGTCGAGCTGGTCACTGCGCTGGAGCAGCAGCTCCATGGTGGGAATGAAGTCGTCCTGCACGGTGCAGCAGAGGCAACCGTTGGCCAGCTCCACCAAGCGGCCATCCAGGTCGTCGTCGGGGCAGAAGCCGCAGCTGCGCAGCAGATCGCCATCGATCCCCACTTCGCCGAATTCATTCACCAGCACGGCCAGGCGCTGGCCGCTGTGGAGCAGCAGGTGGCGCAGCAGGGTGGTTTTGCCGGCGCCGAGGAAACCGGTCACCACGGTCACCGGCAGCCGGTGGGAGGTTGTGGCCTGCATCGTCAGGCCAGCAGGGCGGCCAGGGAGCCAGCGGCGGAGAGGCCGATCAGGCCGCCAGCCAGCCAGCGGCGCAGGCCAGGCCGCAGCGCGTCCGCCGCCTTGCGCAGGGCCAGCAGGGCCAGCAGCAGCAGCAGGCCCTGGCTGATCAGCAGGCCCAGCAGATAGAAGCCCACCGGCATGGCGCTCCAGCCCAGCACCGTACCGCTGAGCACGTAGCCGTGCAGGGCCATCGCCGGCAGCAGCACCGCCACCGGCAGCTGGCCGAGAATCACCAGGGCTTCAAGGCCCAGGGTGAGCGCTACGAGCAGCTCGGCGCCAGGCAGCCCGGGAAGAACGAGGCCCAACGTGGTTCCAGCCAGTCCGATCGCCAGCAGCGCTAGCATCCAGCGGCGTCTGGTGCGCAGCCCAACCAGGGAGAGCGCCAGCAGGAACAGGAGGTGATCCGGCCCGATCAGCGGGTGGGCCAGGCCGCTGATCAATCCATTGATCGGGGTGACCGGCAGATGCAGGAGCTCGATCAGGTGATGGGCCTGGGCCGGAGCTGCGGCGATCAGGGTCAGGGCCAGGGCTCCCGCCCCGGCAGGCAGAGCAGGGCCTGGTTTGAGGCTTGTCATGGTCGGTCCGCGCCATTGGGGGGAAAACCGGCGGGCGTTCTGACTGGGCGGCTCCTGGGGAGTGCCTTCACAGCTGCGGGACAGTGCCGGAGTCACACCGGACTTTCCCCGTTTCCTCCAGCGGCTGATCCCCGCTGGAACCGGTGTGGGAATGGTAGGTCGGCTGGCTTCAGCGGCAGCCGAGGCTGTCGCGGGTCACCACCCCGGTGCGGGCGTTGATGCCGCTGGCCCGTTGGCAGAGCGCCTTCTGCTCCGGCAGGTCAAGGACGGCGTCGGTGAAGTCGGCACCGTCGATCTCGGCCCCCTTGAAACGGCTCTGCATCAGCATGGCGTTGCGCAGCACCGCATCCCGGAGGTCGCTGCCGTCGAAGCGGGTGGCGAAGGCCACCGCATCCTCCAGATCAGCCCCCCGCAGGTTGGTCTGCTGGAGGTCACTGCTGTTGAACACGGCTCCGCGCAGGTCGCTCTCACTGAGGTCGAAGCCGGCCATCGAGGCCTTGAGAAACTCCTGCTGCTGCAGATTGCGGCCATGCATGTCGGGCTGGAGATCCCGCAGCGCCCGCTGGCTTCGCAGTTCCGGCGCTGTGATCGCCAGGGCGGCCTGGGGCTGGGCCAGCGCGCTGAAACCCAACAGCCAGAGGGCAAGACCCACCGAGGCCAGGCGGGCCAGCAGGGCAGGCGGCGACAGCCGGGGGTCGGAGGCCTTCGGAGCAGCCACGGATACGGATCTACGGTGGTCGATCAAGTTATGGCAGCCATGGGCATGACCCTGCGGGTGGTGGTGCCGCCCCACCCCCTGATCGGTCACTGGTTGAGTGTGCTGCGCGACGCCAGCACGCCACCGGCCCTCTACGCCACCGCCATGGCCGAACTGGGCCGCTGGCTCACCTATGAGGCCCTGCGCGACTGGCTGCCCCATCGCCGCCTGGCGATCACCACCCCCGACGGCACGGCCGAGGGCGAGGTGGTGGATCCGGCGGTGCCGCTGCTGGTGGTGCCGCTGCTGCGGGCGGGCCTGGGCCTGTGGCAGGGCGCCCAGGGGGTGCTGCCGGCGGCCCGGGTGGCCCACGTGGGGGTGAACTGCCCCGCCGCGGCTGCGGATCCCGACTGGTATCTCGATGCGCTGCCCGCCCCGATCGGCGAGCGGGTGGGGGTGCTGGTGCTGGCCCCGCAGGTGGCCAGCGGCGCCAGCCTGGCGGCCGTGCTGGAGCGCCTCCAGGCCCTGGGGGTGGCCGGCCGGCGGCTGCGGGTGATCACAGCCCTCACCGCCAGTGCGGGGCTGAAGCTGCTGGGCGAGCGCTTCCCCGACCTCACCCTCTACACCGCCTGCATCGATGCCGAGCTGAACGACGCCGGCGCGATCGTGCCGGGCATCGGTGATCCAGAGGTTCGCCTCTTCGCCGGTGCTGCCTAGTCTGAACAGACAGTTGCGGCCCACCTGAGCGATGGCAGAGCGTTCCAGCCACGGCGGCAACTCCGCAGTTCTGCTCAGCGCCATGGCCGGTGCCGTGCTCGGAGCCGCCGGCCTCACCTGGTGGTTGCTCTCGGAAGCCGACCGGCGGCGCCAGAGCGGCGCCCGGCGCCATGCCCGCCCCACGGCGGCCGCCACCAGCAACGGCTACATGGTGGCCGATGCCCCTGCCCCGCGTCCCTTGCCCGAGCGGGCCCTGCACGACAAGGTGCATGAGCTCAACCAGGCCATCGATGAGGTGCGCCGCCAGCTGGAGAGCCTGAGCACCAGCCGCTGAGCAGCTGCCGCTCAGCAGGTCTGCACAGCAAGGCTTGGCGCCTCGCATCGGTAGGTTTCACCACAGCCCATGCCGCCGGCCATGCTCCGCTCCGCCGCCATCACCCAGGGGATCCAGCGCTCCCCCAACCGGGCCATGCTTCGCGCGGTGGGCTTCGGCGACGGTGACTTCAGCAAACCGATCATCGGCGTGGCCAACGCTTACAGCACGATCACGCCCTGCAACATGGGGCTCAACGATCTGGCGCGCCGGGCGGAAGATGCCGCCCGGGCGGCCGGGGCCATGCCCCAGATGTTCGGCACCATAACCGTGAGTGATGGCATCTCGATGGGCACCGAGGGAATGAAGTATTCCCTCGTGAGCCGCGAGGTGATCGCCGATTCGATTGAGACGGCCTGCAATGCCCAGAGCATGGATGGGCTGCTGGCGATCGGGGGATGCGACAAGAACATGCCGGGCGCCATGCTGGCGATGGCGCGCATGAACATTCCGGCGGTGTTCGTGTACGGGGGCACGATCAAGCCGGGCAAACTCGGTGCCTGTGATCTCACCGTGGTGAGCGCCTTCGAGGCGGTGGGCCAGTACAGCGGCGGCAGGATCGGCGAGGAGGAACTCACCGCGATCGAGAAGAACGCCTGTCCGGGGGCCGGCAGCTGCGGTGGCATGTTCACCGCCAACACGATGAGTGCGGCGTTCGAGGTGATGGGGCTGAGCCTGCCCTACAGCTCCACCATGGCGGCTGAGGATGGGGAGAAGGCCGACAGCGCTGCCCGCTCCGCCGAAGTGCTGGTGCAGGCCATCGACCAGGACATTCGTCCGCGCGACCTACTCACCCGTGAGGCCTTCGAGAACGCCATCAGCGTGATCATGGCCGTGGGCGGCTCCACCAACTCGGTGCTGCATCTGCTGGCGGTGGCCCGCACCGCTGGCGTGCCCCTCACGATCGACGACTTCGAGACGATTCGCCAGCGGGTGCCGGTGATCTGCGATCTCAAGCCCAGCGGCCGCTTCGTGACCGTGGATCTGCACAACGCCGGCGGCATCCCCCAGGTGATGAAGCTGTTGCTCGATGCCGGCCTGCTCCACGGCGATTGCCGCACCGTGGAGGGTCGCAGCCTGCGGGACGTGCTGGCGGAGGTGCCCTCGGAACCCCCGGCGGGCCAAGAGGTGATCCGGCCCCTGAGCAACCCGCTCTATGCCAAGGGCCATCTGGCGATCCTCAAGGGCAACCTGGCCAGGGAGGGCAGTGTGGCCAAGATCAGCGGCGTGAAGAACCCCGCCATCACCGGCCCCGCCCGGGTGTTCGAGAGCGAGGAGGAGGCCCTGGCCGCGATCCTCGCCAAACAGATCCGCGAGGGGGATGTGGTGGTGATCCGCTACGAGGGTCCCGTGGGTGGCCCTGGCATGCGCGAGATGCTGGCTCCCACCGCTGCGATCATCGGCGAGGGGCTGGGCGACAAGGTGGCCCTGATCACCGATGGCCGCTTCTCCGGCGGCACCTACGGCATGGTGGTGGGCCATGTGGCCCCGGAGGCCGCCGTGGGTGGCACGATCGCCCTGGTGCAGGAAGGCGACAGCATCACGGTGGATTCCCATGCGCTGCGCATCGCCCTGAATGTGGATGACGCCGAACTGGAGCGCCGCCGCGCCGCCTGGGTCAGGCCCGAGCCGCGCTATCGCAGCGGCGTGCTCGGCAAGTACGCCCGCCTGGTGAGCAGCAGCAGCAAGGGCGCGGTCACGGATCAGGCGGAGCTCACCGCCGTCCACTGAGGGAGGCCTGCAGCGCGAGTAGGGCGTTGAGAACGCCCGCAGGATCCAGAACCTGGGGAAGCCTGGTGCTGACCTCAGAGGGCGCCCCTGACCCCGTGAGCGGCGGGATGGCCGGGGGGTTGATGCAGACCAGGCGCGCCTGACGGGCGATGGATTCGACATCGATGCCATCGCCAAAGGCTGCGGGCGTCGACAGCAGCTGGTGGCGACGCAGGCGTTGGCAGGTCTGGCGCACGGTGACGGCCCCTGTGGCATCCCAGAGGCGCACAAGGTTGTCGTTGGCACCGGAGATGATGCGCCGGCCGTCAGGACTGAAGGCGACCGCATACACCAACCCGTCGTGGCCTAGCAGAGGCAGTCCGATCGGCTTGCCGCTCGCGGCATCCCAGAGGCGCAGGGTGGTGTCGCGGGATCCCGAGACGATGCGCCGGCCATTGGGGCTGAAGGCAACCGAGAGAACTCCGTCGTTGTGGCCTTGCAGAGGTGAGCCGATCGGCTTGCCGCTGACGGCATCCCAGAGCCGCAGCGTGGTGTCGGCGGAACCGGAGACAAGGCGTCGGCCGTCAGGGCTGAAGACCACAGCGTGCACCGGCCCCGCATGGCCGAGTAGAGGTGGTCCGATTGGCTTGCCGCTGGCGGCATCCCAAAGACGCAGGCTGCTGTCGCGAGATCCGGAGGCGATGCGTCGGCCGTCAGGGCTGAAGGTTACGGCGTACACCAAACCACGATGCCCTAGGAGGGGTGAGCGCACCGGCCTGCCGCTGGCGGCATCCCAAAGTCGGATGGTTCCATCGGCCGAGCCTGAGGCGATGCGTCGGCTGTCCGAGCTGAAGGCCACGGCATAGACCGATCGGGAGTGACCCTGCAGTGGTGGGCCGATCAAGCGACCGCTGGCGGCATCCCAGAGCCGCAGCGTTGTGTCGTCCGAGCCGGAGACGATGCGCCGACCGTCCGGGCTGAGGGCCACTGCGATCACTGAGCTTCGATGGCCTGAGAGTGGCTGTCCGATCGGCCTGCCGCTGCTGGCATCCCAAACCCGCAGGGTGGCGTCATCCGAGCCGGAGACGAGGCGCCGACCATCGGGACTCAGGGCCACGGAGTACACCGTGCTGGTGTGGCCCCGCAGGGGCGGTCCGAGCGGATTGGGGCTCGGGCCAATCCAGAGCCTCAGGGTCTTGTCGGCCGATCCAGAGAGCAAGAGCCGGCTGTCGGGGCTGAAGACCACGGCAAGCACCGACCCCGCGTGGCCCTGCAGAGGGGGAGCGATCACCTTGCCCGAGGCGGCGTCCCAGAGGCGCAGGGTGCTGTCGCTGGATCCGGATACGAGATGGGCACCGTCGGGGCTGAACGCCACGGCGTCCACCGAGTTCGTGTGGCCTTGCAGCGGCGGACCGATCGCCTTGCCCGTAGCGGCATCCCAGAGGCGCAGGGTGGTGTCGCGGGATCCCGAGACGATGCGCCGGCCATCGGGGCTGAAGGCCACGCTCAACACCATCCCGCCATGGCCGGGCATGGGGGAGCCGATGGGCCTGCCGTTGGTGGCATCCCAGAGGCGCAGGGTGGTGTCGCGGGATCCCGAAACGATGCGCCGGCCGTCGGGGCTGAAGGCCACGGCCAACACCACTCCGCCATGGCCGCGCAAGGGGGAGCCGATGGGCCTGCCGCTGGCTGCATCCCAGAGGCGCAGGGTGGTGTCAGCGGATCCTGAGATGATGCGCCGGCCGTCGGGGCTGAAGGCCACCGAATGCACCCAGTCCCCATGGCCCTGCAGCGGCGGGCCGATGGGTTTGCCGTTGGTGGCATCCCAGAGGCGCAGGGTGGTGTCGCGGGATCCCGAGACGATGCGCCGGCCGTCGGGGCTGAAGGCCACCGAATGCACCAACCCCGTATGTCCGCGCAGGGGCGGGCCGATCGGCCTGCCGCTGGCCGTGTCCCAGAGCCGCAGGGTGGTGTCGGCGGATCCGGAGACGGCGAGTCGACCGTCGGGGCTGAAGACCACGGCGTGCACCGGCGCAGCATGGCCCGGCAAGCGGTCCCGTTCTCGCCATGCCTCGGCTGTAGGCATGGCCCTGGCCAAGGTGTCGTAACCGACGTTGGCCACGACCTCCATACCCCGGGCCATCGTCCGCGGGGCCAGGGCGATGGCCCGGATCAAGGCCTCCACAGGTGTCGTCTCCACATCACTGAGCACCAGCGCCGCCTGCTCGCGCAACTGGGCCACCACGGTCTGAAAGGTCGCCACGCGGGTCTGGCGCAGGGCGATCGCCGTCTGGGCGCGCGCCAGCGCTGCTTGCTCAACGGCTCGCTGACGCTGCTGGGCCTCGGCCAGCCGGGCAAGCAGCGCCGTGTTGCGCGCACTGATGGCCTGATTCTTCTGAAGTTCAGCGACCTTTCGTTGCCAGTCGGCATTGCGTTTCTCTATTCCAGCGATCCGCAGTGCATCTTCTGCCCGTCGACGGGCATCCCGGGCTCGGGTCTCTCCGGCGATCGCTCGGCGTTCATTGAGTCTGGCGGTCCGTTGCTGCGCCATCGCATAGACACTGAGACCACCCATGGCCAGTAGTCCTCCACTCAATCCCCAGATCCAGCGGCGGCGGTTCCGGACCAGTTGCTGAGCCAGTTGCTTGTCTCGTTCCGCGACCCTCGCCCGCTCCTCCGCTAACCGGGCGGCCTCCATGGCCCGGGTGGAGGCTTCTTCCGCAGTCCGACTGGCCTCCAGGAACTCCCCATCCGCCGGACTCAGACTGCGCCCCTTGGCCCAGGCCAGGGCTTCCTGCAGTGGGGCGCCACTGATCAGGTGGTGGGGACGTTCCGCTGACACGGACTTCTCCCAGGCGCCAAAGGCTTCGGCATAGATCTTTGGCCTCAATTCCCGTAGCCGAGCCGCCACCCAGTCGGGGGTGAATACCGCAGCATAAATTGGATTATAGATCTGCAATTGGCCGTCTCTGGGCACCACCAGTCCGCTGAGCCGGAGCTGCATCTGCTCCATGCTGGCATCCAGCGGGATGCCAGACCGTTCCTGGATCATCGTCACCAGATCCAGCAGTCGTCCTCGATGACGTTCATCACCCTGCCTGAGTAGGCGGTCACGGATGGTCCGGAGATGGGGCGGGTTGTCCTGGTTCTCCCAGCCATTGATCACGCCCTCTCGCACCACCCGCTCCACCCAGACTCCAGTGGCTTCATCCGCCACCTGAGACTGATGAAGCAGCAGGTCCAGGAGTTTCTGGGTGAGGAATGGCTGGCCGCCACTCCAATGCAGCACCGCCGCCAATGCAGCCTCGGGATTTTGCAGCCGCCCCTGGAGTCCCGCCAGCAATGGGAGTGCTTCTTCGAGCCGGAAGCCAGCCATCTCAACGGCATGGCCCACATTGAAAGCACTGCCGCACTCGCTGCGAATCAGATCATAGGGAGTGGCAACGCCGAGGAAGCAGAACGTGAGTCTCTGGTAGTCGGGATACTCTGCGCGACGCTCATGGAGCGAGCGGATCATCCCAAAGAAGCCATCTGTATCAAATTTTAAGCTCAGTAGATTATCTACCTCCTCCACGAAAATCGTGATTGCCCCAGCCATGTGCTGCAGTAGAACTTTGTCAATAAATTCTTCGAACCGGTTCACTGGGCTCAGGATTCGAATGCTGCTGTCGCGCCACCAGTCACTGAAGGCCACGCTCTGCTCCAAGCCCAGATCTTCGATCAGGCGCTTGAGCGTGCCGGCATACCACTGCTCTTCTGTGGGTGTGGTGCCACGGGACTGGGGGTCAATGACCGCGCAGGCCACGCCATCGTCCCGAAGTCGTCGCATGGTGCGGACGCGCAGGCTGGATTTTCCCATCTGTCGACTGTTGAACACAATGCAGGTCTCTCCGGACCTGAGGTGCTCGTAAAGGTCATTATCAGCGGCGCGCGCCACATAGACGGGGCTATCGCCCTTGAGGCTGCCACCAACCTGATAGGCAAGGGAGACTGGCATCCTTCAACTCGCCAGTCGGTCCGCCAGATAGTCGGCATACAGACGGCAGCGGGGACGGTCGCGGTTACCCTCCGGCACCGCCACCCCCAGGCTCTCCAATTTGAAGGCTTGCTCCGAACGCAACTGGACAGGCTTCGGACTGGTCACCAGTTGACGCAGAGCTTCCACCAGTTCCGGATGATCAACCACCGCATTGAGAATGCTGCGCAGGTGATCTCCATAGACACCAGCCTCTGTGGGTGCTTGCTCTAGCAAGGTTGGCAACGGCAGACCATTCGCTAATTCATAGAGGGTCTTGCGGATCAGGTAGGGGTGACCTCCCACGAGATCTAGAATCTGACTCAATTCGGCGTCATCAAGATTGAGGCCATGCAGTATCACCAGATCTCTCATCTGTTGCCGTGGCAACTCTCCCAGCTCAACGGGCAGCCCGACATTGAAGGGAGATTGGTTGATGTCTTTAGTGAGATAGGGTTCCTGCGAGTGGGAGAGCACCAGCCGGAAGCGCTCCCAGAGCTGATTGCTGCGTGCCCGTTCATGCCAGCTGCGCAGCAAACCGCAGAAGTCGGTTTCAATTTCGGCATGGGCAAAGATGCGATCAAAGTTGTCGATTGCCAGCATTAGCGGCGTCGTGTCGGGCTTGAGCAGAAAGGACTCAAAATAGTCCGTACTATTGTCATTGGCACCAAAGATGTCGTCCCAGTAGTCCTCCTTGCGAACTCGCACTTCCAATGACTTGCCAACCGATGCGCAGAACCACTGCATGAATAGTTCGGGATTGGCAAAGAACTTGTGGTCAGTCCCCTCAAGGTTCAGATACACGGTGCGGTACCCCTGGGCGCTTGCATAGGTCAGCAGGCGAGCCGTGAGGCTTGACTTACCGAAGCCCTTGGGACTCTTGATTCGGATCAGGGCCCCTGGTTTCTCCAGCTCAGTGCGGCAGCGGATCTCATCCGTGGGTTGGATGTAGAAGGGAGAGCCATGGCGCATTGGTCCTTCAGGGATTTCCAGCACTGCCACCGGAGATTGCGCTGCCACCGGAGACTCGGCGGTGAGGGCGGTCTTCGGGTCAGGTCGGGGGCTGTCCGGACGTGGGGGGTCGGCGATGTTGCTGGCAGCAGAGCGGATCGATGCAGCCGATGCTGCTGAGTCCGTTGCCGCCAGGGGAGAAGCTGGCCTGATCCCTGGCCGGGTTGCGAGTTGCTGCGCGGCCTCCCTGACGCCCACGGCAATCGACCTGTAGGCCTGATCCCTGTTGCTCCAGCTGGTCACCGGTTTGGCATTGGCCGGCAGGGCCTGCAGCTTGGCCAGGGGGGAGCCACTCCATTCGACTGGCCGGAGGATCACCGGAATCACGCAGGCCTGGCCAGCGGCGTGGCGTTCCAGGGCCCGTTTGAGCTCCCTGTCGTTGCAGTAGGCCGAGGCCAGGAACCCGGCGCTGACCAGACAGAGGACGATGTCGGCATGTTCCAGGTTGGCATCGATGGCGCCGGCCCACTCCTGGCCCGCACTGATCTTGCGGTCGTGCCAGACGTCGATCACGCCCTCCCGCTGCAACCCTGCCAGGTGGTCACCCAGAGCAACCCGCAGGCTCTCATCCTTGTGGGAGTAGGAGAGGAACAGGCGAACGGCCGGACCTTGCGGCATCAGGGGTGACAGGGATCACGCCGTCATTGTCGAACGAATTGGGCCATGTGCAACCGCTGCATTCCGACGACGCAGGCGGGATCGGGGACGAGACAAACCAGTCAGGCGGTTGGACGGGGACTCCCCGCTCGGCTCGGGCTCGGGCTGGACAGTCCAGGTGGCGGGCTGAGCCAGCGTTGCCACTGGGATGATCAGGGATTCCCCCGTGGGTCCGGCCGTCGGCTGGAGCTGGCCTCAATCCGAAAGCATTCCAAACGTTTTCCTTGTACTTCGATCATGGTGGTCCGTGTCGACACCAGCATTCAGAGCCAGAAGCGTGAACTCTCATGAGTCGCTCCGGTGGCTTGACGCGACTGGACGCCGTCTGTAGCTTTGGGGCGCCAAATCTTGTTATCATGGCTGTTCTTGACGAGGAAACCTATCTTTCCAGTAGGGTTGATGAACAGATTGATTGGCTAAGTCGATCCAGCAAGGCGAATAAACGAGGATTCTTGAGGCTTAGAATCGCGGAAATCCTGCTGGGAACAGCCATCACAATCTTCAGCCCCTATGCCACCAAAGTTGACTGGGGGCCGCTGGCCATTGCCTTGGCCGGTGGCGGCATTGCGCTTTCGGGATCCCTGCTCGCGCTGAACCGCAATCAGGAAAACTGGGTGCGCTACCGCTCGCTTTGTGAAGCGATAAAGCGTGAAAAGTATTTATACATTACTCGTACTTCTCCCTATTGTGACAATGGGAGTGCCTTTGGTCATTTTGTCATGGCTGTCGAAGCCCTGATGGATGAGGAGCGAACTGGATGGGCCAGGCAGATCACTCCCCAGCAGGAGGAGCAATCGTCTGAGATGCACGCTTGAGAGGCCATCGGCCGCCAGCCTGGGGGAGATTTTCCGCAGCGCTGACGCCGACCGGCAGAGGCTCGTCGAAGGGGAGCTGGCCGGCATGGGCCCGCGACCGCCGCCCAGTCTGCCGTCGATCCCGAGGCGCGGACGTCGCTTCTGGTGTCAACAGGGGTTCTCAATACTGGTCATTGTTGAGAAGGCCTGTTTAGTCTGCGGGAGCCCCGTGGAGTGTCGGTGTCCGTCCGATCCCCCGCCGGCAGCCCCGAGGATCTGCGCAGCTCCCTGCACGACCGCGG
>JBJTWP010000206.1:0-10298 GCA_046081805.1 Cyanobacteriota bacterium | reverse complement strand
GTCTCGGCCAGCCACAACCCCCCCCACGACAACGGCATCAAGGTGTTCGGGGCCTGCGGCGCCAAGCTCGGTCGCCGCCAGCAGGAGGCGATCGAGGCCGGCCTGCGCGGCACGGCCGAGCAGGTGGAACCGGAGGGGGCCGAGGGGGGCTTCCACGGCGGCGGCACCGCCCATCTCCGCGCCGACCTGGTGGCGGCCTACGCCGAGTCGCTGCTGGAGAGCGTGGGGGGGGCCCGGCTGGAGGGCTGCCCGATCGTGCTCGACCTCTGCCATGGATCCGCCACCGCCTGTGGGGAGGAGGTGTTTCGGCGCCTGGGGGCCCGGGTCACGGTGCTGCACGGCGACCCCGACGGCGCCCGCATCAACCAGGGCTGCGGCAGCACCCATCTCGAGCCCCTGCGGGCTGCCGTGCTCGAGCAGGGCGCCTCGATGGGCTTCGCCTTCGACGGGGATGCGGACCGGATGCTGGCGGTGGACGGCCGTGGCCGGATGGTGGACGGGGATCAGGTGCTCTACCTCTGGGGCCAGGCGCTGATGGAGGCCGGTGAGCTTCCCGGCAACCGTCTGGTGGCGACGGTGATGAGCAACCTCGGCTTCGAGCGCGCCTGGCAGGCCCGCGGCGGTCTGCTGGAGCGCACCGCGGTGGGGGATCAGTACGTGCATGCCGCCATGGAGGAGCTGGGGGCGGCCCTCGGCGGCGAGCAGTCAGGCCACATCCTGTCTGCCCAGCACGGCATGAGCGGCGACGGGCTGCTCACCGCCCTGCAGGTGGCCACGCTGGTGCATGGCCAGGGGATCTCCCTGGAGCAGTGGCTGGACAGCAGCTTCAGCCCCTACCCCCAGACCCTGGTCAATGTGCGGGTGCCCGATCGCCAGCGCCGCCAGCGGTGGCCCGACTGTGAACCCCTGCGGCGGGCCGTGGAGCAGGCGGAGGCCGCCATGGAGGGCCAGGGCCGGGTGCTGGTGCGGGCCAGTGGCACCGAACCGCTGCTGCGGGTGATGGTGGAGGCCGCCTCCGAGGATCTGGTGCAGCACTGGGCCCAGGTTCTGGCGGCGGCGGCGGAGCATCTCAACGCCGCCTGAGCGATCGCTGCAGGCGATTGACGATGAAGGCCTGCACCACCTGCAGCTGCAGGTAGCGCTGCTGCAGCTGGGCGGGCAGGGTCGGGAAGTCGGCGACCAGCTGCCGGCAGTTCACCTGGCCGCAGCGGCAAGCCATGGTCCAGTGGTTCTCCCACATCGTGGTGGAGTAGTCGTAGCGGATCTCCTCGCCGGCCGGAATCGGCCGCAGCGCCACCAGTCGCGTGTCCTGGCGGATGCCCGCATTGGGCTGGCAGGAGTGGTTGGCATAGACGCCGGGGGCTCCGATGTCGAGATAGAGGCTGTCGTCGATCTGCAGAGCGTTCGCCTCCGCTTCCCCCCTGGCGACCATGGCGTCGAAACTCAGCAGAGGTCCGCTGAAGATCAGAATCTGCTCCCCCGCGTCGAAGGGACGCCCCGCGAACAGTCCGAGGCCGAGGTTGCAGCGCCGCACGATCAGCTGAGGTGACCCCTGCCCCGCAGCCATCCAGCTCAGACCACCGGGGCTGGCTGACGGTGGCCGGCCAGGGCCTCTGCGCCGGAGCGGCTGAAGATCCAGTCCTCAGGCTCACACAGGAAGGGGCGTGGCCGGGTGATGAGGTAGCCCTGCGCAATGGAGATGCCCGCCGCCTGGAGTTGCAACAGTTGCTCCATCTCCTCGACGCCCTCGGCAACGGTTTGGAAGCCGATTTCCTTGCTGAGTTCAACCACGAACTGCACCACGAGATTACTGGCCTTGTCCTGGGACGATTTGCGGATGAAGCTCTTGTCAATTTTCACGTAATCCAGCGGCAGATCACGCAGATAGCCGAGGGATGTCATGCCGGTGCCAAAGTCATCAAGGGCCAGCTGAAAGCCAAGCTGGCGAAGTTTTTTCATGGCGCCCATTGCCTCGCCAGGGTTGCGGATCGCGGCCTGTTCCGTGATCTCCAGACAGAGCAAGCGGGGATTGAGGTTGTGGCGATCCACCAGGCGGTCAAGGGTCTGAATGAAGGTGGGTGCCACCAGGGTGTCAGGGGTGATATTGACAGCAAAAACGAGTTCAGGATGGGCACTTGGACCATCCGGGCGCTGCATCAGCTTACTGATATTGGCGCAGGCTAACTGAATGATCGTCTGATCAAACAGTTGTAAACTGCCGCAAAACTGAGCAGCCTCAATGATGTTTTCACGCCAATACACTGCGCCGTTGTCTGGGTGGCGAATTCGGCAGAACAGTTCCACATAGGTTGCGGGCAGCCCTGCACCCCGGTTGAGTTGCCAGGCCTGTTGTCCGTACAGCTCCAGCCGCTGGTCATGGATGGCTGTGATCAGTTCCTGGTTGGTCTGCTGGATCGCCAGATAACTGCTGGTGCTTCCCTTGGCGTCACCATAAAACTGATAGCCATGGCCCCCTTCCATCTTCACCACGGAGCAAACCAGGCTTGCTTCGTGCAGGGAGCGGGCATGGTCGCTCGCTTCGATTACCGCAGCGCCGATGCTCACGGTGATGTGGAGCGGTTGGTCGCCGAGGTTGATCTGGAGGTCGTTGAGTTCCTGGCTGAGCAGTGAAATTTCGGTGCGCAGGGCAGAAACGCTCGTGCCGATCAGGCTGCAGGCAAACTTATCGCCACCGATGCGGGCAAGCACTCCGCTGGGATGGACGACCTGCTGCAGGCGGGTGGCGAATGTTCGCAGAACCTGATCGCCCTGACGCTTGCCCAGTCCGTTGTTGATCAGTGAGAAATGATCCAGATCGATGTGGGCAATCGCCTGAATGAAGCCTGGGAAGCGACTGGCCTGGGTGTCCATGGCCTGCACCAGTCCCGCTTCACTGAGGAGCCCGGTCAGTTCGTCGTGGTTGCGACGCTTTTCCAGGTCGCGGTTGGTTTGTTGTCGGGTGCGCTGATGGCGCAGCTCCAGCAGCCGAAAGCGCCGCCCCTGGCCATAGGCCCGCAGCATCACCACGGCCAGCAGGGTGGTGGCGGCCAGGCCCATGGTCGCCACCGTGCGCAGGGCATTGAGGCGTTCCCGGGGCTGGCGTTCGATCACCAGCTGCATCGGCGAGATCCCCTGCCAGCGGTCCAGAGGCGCCGTCACGCGGATCGGGGCGAGCGGATTCAGGCGGTGGTCGGGGACCGTGCCATGGATCTCCCGGGTCACGCCCAGGGCACGATTCAAGGTGTCACTGTCCTTGAAGGACACGTCCTGGGTGTCGAGGGGACGCACGAACATCAAGCGGCCGGGGGGTGCCGCGCTGCTGTCGGTGGAGCGCACGGGCTGGGCAGAGAAGAGGAAGGGGCGCCCCTCGAAACGCGCCAGAAAGGTTCTCGCCTGCAGAGGGTCGCGGCCGGGGATCTGCTGCTGGATCGCCCAGGCCTGGGCCGAGCTGAGGGCAACGGGACGCTGCTTGTTGAAATCCCAGGTGGTGCTCGAGTGGATCGAACCTCGCCGATTCAGGGCCACCACAAACGGCGTGCGGGCGAAGCTGTATTGGTTGTATTGCTTCTTGTAGTAGTCGGGATTGCGGTCGAGCAGATGGTCGTAGGTCTCATTCCAGACGGCCCAGTCGAGGGTCTCTGCCTCAAGATTACGGGCAATTTGGTTGGTCTTTTCCTCGACAAACTGCCGAAGGAGATCATTCTTGAAGCGTTCGCTGTTCAGTGCGCTCCCCAGAACCACGCCACTGCTCATCAGCAGCGTGCCGACCACCGCCGGCACCAGTCCCCGGGGGGGACGCTGGCGCCGCAAATCCCGCCGGCAGCGGCGCCAGCGCCAACGGGCTGCGTCACTGGGGGCCATGGGCAGCTTGTCGAGCGTCATGCCGATCGCAAACCAGCGCCACCTCTATAGCCAACTATGCTAGCTATTCCAAGAACGGGCCCCAGGCTGGCAGGTGACTTCGCCAGCCAGACACGGCTGGGGGTTCTGACACGGCTGTCGCTTCTGACACGGCTGTCGCTTCTGACACGGTTCTCGGTTCAGGAACGACTGTCAGGTGAGCCGCTGCGGGCCCATCACCTCCCGGGCCAGCAACAGCGCTCCATGGCAGGCGTCCTGCTGGGGGGCCACGACCGTGGCCCCGGGCAGGCGGGCGGCCAGGTCGGCACTCCAGGCCCGTCGCAGTGTGTCCAGATGGGTGAGGGCACCCCCCACCGCCGCCACTGGGGGACTGGGCAACGCCAGGGCCCGTGCCACCCCGGCCACCAGCTCGCCCAGGCCGACGGCGGATCGCTCGATGATCGCCAGGGCCTGTGGATCGCCGCTTTCGGCGAGGCGGTCCACCCAGGGGGCCAGGCGGGCGAAGCCGGCCGGGCCGAAATCGGCCTGCACCACCCGCGCCTTCAGCTCCTGCGCCGTGGCGAGATCCAGGGCGCTCCAGAGCGCGGACCGCAGGGAGGTGTCTTCATCGCGGCCATCGGCCATGCGCACGCTGGCCATCAGGGCGTCACGGCCGATATCCATGGCGGAGCCACGGCCATCCAGCAGCCAGCCCCAGCCCCCGCAGCGGTGTTCCCGGCCCTCGCCGTCACGTCCCACGGCGATGCAGCCGGTGCCGCTGATCACCAGGATGCCGGCCCCGCTGGGGAAGGCGCCCCGCAGGGCCGTGCGCTCATCGCCGGTCACCACCACCCGGTGGCCCGGCAGGGCGAGGGTGGCGGCGGCCAGCCGTTGGCCCTGGCCTTGCACCGGGCTTCCCGCCTCGATGCCGCTGGCTCCCACGCCAGTGGCAGCCAGCTCGCCCGCCGCCGAGCCCATGCCGGTGACTGCGGCGGCCAGGCTCCGTTGAAGCGCGGTCGCGAAGCGCTGCTCACCCCCCGGGGCCGCCAGGTGGCTCACCCCTGGCCCCCGGCCTTCCCCCACCGGCTGCAGCCCACCCAGGGCACTGGCTTGGGCCAGCCGGCAGGTGGTGTGGGTCTGGCCGGCATCAAAGCCGGCGATCAAGGCCGTCATGCCGCTCAGATCCGTCGTGGCGCCGTCGCCAGGGTGGCCAGGCAGAACCAGCCGATCAGCTGCACCTCCGGCCGGTAGAAGATGGTGTCGGTGGCCCCCTGCACGCAGAGGCCGGCAATGGCCGCCAGGGCTCCCGGGGCCGGCAGGGCGAAATCCGCCTCGCCGCGCAGCTGTCTCAGCCCCTGGCGCACGCTGCAGAGCAGCAGCCCCAGGCCGGCGACCAGGGCGGGGATGCCCCCCTCCACCAGCAGCTCCAGCGGCACCGAGTAGGCACTGAGGGCATTGAACTTGGGCTGCTGATAGAGCGGATAGATCAGGTTGAAGGCACTGTTGCCCGGTCCGATTCCCAGCCAGGGGCGGTCCTGAATCATCTGCAGCGCCGCCATCCACACGTTGATCCGGAAGTTGTTGGAGCTGTCCTCCCGGCCGGCCATCAGGCTCATCACCCGGATGCGCAGGGGCTCCACCTGGGTCACGGCCACCGCCAGCACCGCCATGGCCGCCAGCAGCAGCAGCACGGGGAACAGCCGTCGCCACAGGGGCGGCCAGCTGCGGGTCTGGCGCAGCACCAGCAGCAGACCCATCGCCCCCAGGCCGCCCACCATCCCCAGCCAGCCGCCCCGGCTATAGCTCAGAAACAGGGCCGTTGCCCCCAGCACCAGGCTGGTCGCGGCGAACAGGCGGGGGGCCGCGCCGCGCCAGCGCAGCAGCCCCACCACGGCCAGGGGCAGGATCGGGATGAGATAGCCCGCCAGAAGGTTGGGGTTCTCGAGCGGCCCATACACCCGGATCGTGCCGTCAGCCACGGAATTGGGATCGGCCCAGCGGGCCAGGGCGCCGGTGTCGCCATAGAGCTGGCGGATGGCGATCACGCTGCTGGCCAGGCTGCCGGCCAGCAGGGCGGCCACGATCCGGTTCCACCAGGCCGGTGCCAGGTGCAGCAGCTGGCGCATCAGCGCGTAGACCCCCAGGTAGCTCACCAGCTTGGCCAGCCCCTTCGCGGCGGCCACCGGCACCGGCGAGAAGCCGGTGGCCAGCACCATCACCGCCAGGATTGCCAGCAGCCAGCCGTTGAGGGCGCCGATCCGGCCGGGTGGGGTGCGCAGGGCCCACAGCACCCACAGCAGGCCGCAGGCCGTGATCAGCAGGCTGAGCCCACCGCGGGTCACCAGGGGCAGTCCCGCCATCAGGGCGCAGAGCACCGTGCCGGCGATCAGGGGCAGCCGTGCCACCAGGGGGCCACCGCTGCCCGTGGCCAACAGGCCCTGCCAGCGCAGCAGCCAGGGGGAGGGGGCGGAGGCTGAGCTGATCGAGCCTGAGGTCATCGAGCCAGGGGTGCGGCCGCGGCCGCCGGGTTGGCCGGATTATGGGTGGGGCGGTTCGGTCTGGGAATCACCCGGGGAACGACGGCTGTGCAGCAGCCGCTCCTGCCACCACGCCTCCAACCCAGCCAGGGGCGGCAGCGCTGCCCCGCTGCGTCGGTAGAGCACCCGGTACACCGGCAGGCCCTGGGCCAGCACATGGGTTTCGCGCTCGGTGGGCACCGGCAGCGGGTTGCCGACCCGCCAGGGGCGGGCGTCCTCGGCCGACCGGTCAAAGCAGCCGCAGGTTTCAATGAGGGCCACCATCGGCTCGATCACGGCAGGCACATCGCTCTGGATGAACAACGTGCGGCCCTCGCTGAGGGCGCCGGCGATCGCCAGCAGCAGGGCCGGCTGCAGTACCCGTCGCCGGTGATGCCTCGTCTTGAACCAGGGATCAGGGAACTGGATCGAGACCCGCTCCAGCAACCCGGCCGGCAGCGCCGCCAGCCAGCCCTGCAGGCTCACGTTGGCGTTGCAAAACTGATAGTGGAGGTGGCTGAGCTCCAGGGCCCGCCGGTCGGCTTCGGCGGCCCTCACCAGGGCCTGGCGAATCTCCACACCCAGATAGTTGCGCTGGGGTTCGGCCTGGGCCAGGGCCAGCAGGAACCGCCCCCGGGCGCAGCCGATGTCGAGATGGAGCGGTCGCGCCGGATTGGCGAACAACTGCGGCGGCGGCGGCAGGGGCCGCGGCTGCTGGAAGAAGGCGCTGAGTGGATTGACGTGCTGGCGCACCATTCAGCCTGGTTCAGCCCAGCCCTCGGCCATGCGGGGCACCAGGAAGCCGAAGCTGGCGGTGTAGCCGTGGAGGTGGGTGCTGCCACCCACCGGGCCGATCTCGCCATTGCAGAAGGCACCGGCCAGGGGCATGGCGGGGAAGATCGCGTGGCAGGGCCCCGCATCGCCATCGGGTTGGCCGTAGAGCCCCTTGCCCCGCCCCAGGCAGGCGAACAGAAAGCCAGCCAGGGGCTGGCTCTGGCGCCGGGCCTGGCCCCGCAACAGCAGCTCCAGTTCCTGACGGGAGGTCTCGCCATCCCGCAGGTGGAACTGCACCTGCTGGCCCACCCGCATCCGTTCGCCCACGGCCACGGCTCCGTTGCGGGGATCCACGCCGATCAGGTTGCGCACAAGAAACGCCGCCGGAGCCTCGGCCGCGTTGGCAATCACACTGAAATCGCGCCGCGCCACCCCCAGGAAGAGGGAATGCTTCACCAGGTCCCGTTCCTCGGGGCTGAGCTCGGTGAGGATCGCCTGCAGCGCCGCCACCGGGCTGCTCTGGCGGCCACCGCCTTCGCTCACCTGCAACACCACATTGCGCTGGGCCTCCTCCACCTCCAGCACCGGACCGATCGGTCGGCAGCCCTGTGCCACCACGGGCTCCAGGGCCCAGGCCCCCTCGATCAGACAGCCCACGGCACCGCCGCGGACCTGATCACCGAACAGCAGCGAGCCGTGGGGCGCACTGTGGGGAGCAGCGATGCCGCCCACCTTGACAGCGGCGGGGCAGGCGTAATCCAGGCCGTTGATCAGGTCGTTGATGGTCGGACAGCCCGGATCCACGAGCAGCAGCATCGAGCCGGCACGGGCGAGCTGGCGGGCGGCCTCCGGGTCGTCGCTGTCCAGCAGCCGCTCCCGCCAGGGCTCGGCCGGACCATCCAGATCGGGCAGGTCGCCGCCATCGATGGCAAACGGCTGCAACCGCGCGCCGGGCAGCCGCAACAAGGTCACGCTCAGGCTGGGCTCGTGCTCCAGTTCATGGGGCACGCCATCACTGCCGGCACCCACCACACCGCCGCCCAGGCAACCCAGCCAGTGCTGGGCCTGCAACCGCTGGCGCAGCAACGGCAACAGCCGCGGCAGGTCGCTGGCATAGCTCGCCGAGGCGAACACCAGGGCCAGATCAGCAGCCTCACTCCCCCGCAGCTGGGTGGCGATTCCATCGACTGCCGCCTGCAGGGATGGATCGGTGGCCAGGGCGGTGCGACACCAGGCGATGTCCTGGCGGCGCGACCACAGGGAGGGGAGAGAGAAACCAGCCATGGCCCCGCACCTTATCGCCCTCGGGGAGGCGCGGATAATGGCGCCTTACCGAACCTGGCCTGTGCCGGAAGCCCTCTATCGCACCCTGGTGTGGCTTGACGTCCGCCTGGCGGTGCTGATCACCGTGGGGATGCCCCTCGTGTTGCTGGTCTGGGCCAGCCTGCGGCGGGAGGGTGCCCTGGTGCGGCTGCTGGGCATCTACTGGAAGCTGGCCAGTCTCCTGCTGATCACCACCCTGTTGCTCACCGACCGTCGGCCGACGGGGTTTGTGCTGGCGGTGATCGCCCGGTTGCTGCTGGTGGCGGGCCTGTGGTTCTGGGTGGATCTCAACGAGGAGCTGGAGGATCTGCCGCCCTGGCGCCCCCTGCCGCTCACCCTGCGCATCTGGCGCTGGAGCCTGACGATCTGGGGACTGATCGGTGCCGCCTTCAGCGCCACTGCCCTGGGCTGTCTGTCGCAGGCCGCCATGGTCCGCCCCAGCTGTGCGGTGTGGTTGCAGCCACCCATCGGGCTGCATGGGTATCTGGCCCGGGTCTTCGGCTTTGTGTTCGGCGGCAGCTGGACTCCCACCCTGGCAGCCTTCATGGGCTGGGTCGGCCTGCTGGGCTTCGTGGTGGGCCTGCTGCAGTGGCTGCTGGTGCGACTGCCGAAACTGGGCCGGGTGGCCGGGGGCTTCTGATGTCCATTGCTGCTCTGCTGGCGGAGCTGGAGGCCATCAGCCGGGAGCGGCCCGACCGGGTGCTGCGGCTGCGGGGCGAGCTGCCCGTCGATGGCGAGGGCAACCCCAGCGCCGGCGGCCAGGCCTGGGAGCCGTTCGAGATCCTGCTCTTCCGGGGCTTTTCCAGCAGCATCAGCCATCCCACCGGCTTCGACCCCGATGTACCCGCTCTGCCCGAGGGAACCCGGATCAGCGGCGCCGAGCTGCTGGCCGGTCCGCTCAACCCTGCGGCTGAGCTGTTGATTGCCGGCCCCGAGCCGGTGGAGCGCTTCCGCAGCCCCGCCGGCTGGGCCTGAGCCCCGGCCTCAGCCCCCCAGCACGGCCACGCAGCGGCCACAGAGGGTGGGGTGGCTGGCGTGCTGGCCGATGTCGGTTGCGTAGTGCCAGCAGCGCTCGCACTTCTCGCCCTTGGCCCGGGCGATGCGCACCGTGATGCCCCCTGCGCTGGCTTCCGCCAGCACCGCCTCCGGCGCAGCCCCACCGATCCGCAGCGCCGACACCAGCAGCCAGTCGGCCAGGTTGTCGACGTCGGGATGGGCGCTGGCCTCCAGCTGGGCCAGGGCTTCGCGCAGGGCTGCGGTGCCGTCGCTGGCAGCGATCTCCAGTTGCACCTGGGCCTCCAGCGAGGCGCCGAGGCCATGTCCCTGCGGGGCTGTGATCCCCACCTGTTGCTTGCGGCAGCTCTCCAGCTGGCGATTCACCAGACTTCGCAGCTCCAGGATCTGGGCCATGGGGTTCTCCAGCTCCGGCTGGCTCCATTCCGCCGGCGCCGTGGGCCAGCCCCGCTCAAAGACCGACGCCTCTTCCACCCGGTAGGGCAGGTTCTGCCAGATGTCCTCGGCCATGTGGCACAGCACCGGCGCGATCAGCCCCGCCAGCCGCTCCACCACTAGGGCGAGCACGGTCTGGCAGCTGCGGCGGCGTGCATCGCCGGCCGCGCTCACGTACAGGCGGTCCTTGGCGATGTCGAGATACACGTTGGAGAGATCCACCACGCAGAAGTTCTGCAGGGCCTGAAAGAAGCGGTAGAACTCGAAGCGTTCGAAATCGGTGGTCACGCCATCGATCAGTTCGGCGGTGCGTGCCAGCATCCAGCGATCCAGAAGGGGCAATTCAGCCAGGGGAACGGCATGAAGGACTGGGTTGAAATCGTGGATGTTGCCGAG
>JBJTWP010000205.1:0-3582 GCA_046081805.1 Cyanobacteriota bacterium | reverse complement strand
GCCGCTACCACCAGTGGCACCACCGCTACACCCACCAGGTGGGCCTCGATCCGGAACTGGAGGACCGCCCTCCCACCACCCTGCTGACCTATCTGCTGGAGCTCAGCGCCATTCCCTGGTGGATCGGCAAGATCCGAGGCCACCTGGCGGGGTTGCGCGGCGATTTCGGTGCCCGTGCCTACATCCCGGCCGATGCCGTCCCGGCGCTGCGTGCCTCGCTGTGGCGTCAGTTCGGGATCTATGGAGCACTCGCCCTGGTTTCCCTGATCGGCGCCAACGGCTTTCTGTTCTGGTACTGGCTGCTGCCGCTGGCGCTGGGTCAGCCGCTGCTGCGTTTCGTGCTGCTGGCCGAACACGGCGGCTGCGCCACCAGCCCCGATGGCCTCGAGAACACCCGCACCACCCTCACCCTGGCGCCGCTGCGCTGGCTGATGTGGAACATGCCGTTCCACACCGAGCACCACCTCTATCCCTCGCTGCCCTTCCACGCCCTGGCCGCCGCCCACCGGGAGCTGGCACCCCAGGTACGCCACCTCGACCCCGGCTACCTGGCCGTACACCGCGGCTTCCTGCGTGATCTGAGCGCCCTGGCGATTCCGGAGCCGGCCTGATGGGCGGCTCCGGCCGCGACGGCCTCTTCCCGCTTGGGAGTTTCCGGTTCCACTGCGGCCACAGCCTGCCGGATGCCCAGATCGCCTACCGGGTGTTCGGGGAACTGGCCGCCGATCGCTCCAACCTGGTGCTCTATCCGAGCTCCTACGGCGCCTGGCCGGAGGACATCGACTGGGCGATCGGCCCGATCCTCGATCCGGCGCGCTGGTGCGTGGTGCTGGTGAGCCAGTTCGGCAACGGCCGCTCCTCCAGCCCGAGCACCAGCGCCATGGGCCTGGCGGAAGGCGGCTGGGTGATCAGCCATGCCGACAACGTGCGCGCCCAGCGCCGCCTGCTCGAAGAGGTGTTCGGGGTGGAGGCCCCGGCCCTGATCTACGGCTGGTCGATGGGGGCCCAGCAGGCCCTGCACTGGGCCGTGCTGGAGCCGGAGCGCAGCCAGCGGGTGCTGGGGCTGTGCGGCACGGCCCGCACCAGTCCCCACAACAGGCTGTTCCTGCTGAGCCTGCGCCGCGCCCTCACCGCCGATCCGGCCTGGAACGGCCAGGGCTTCGCCGCCACACCCGAAACGGGCCTGCGCAGCTTCGCCACCATCTACGCCAGCTGGGCCTGCAGCCAGCCGTTCTTCAGCGCCCTGGATCTGCAGGCCCTGGGATTCGCCAGCCTGGAGGCCTATGTGGATGGGGTGTGGCTGCCGGCCTACCGGCGCCACGACCCCCACAACCTGCTGGCGATGCTCGACACCTGGCTGGCCAACGACGTGGCCGCTGCCGCGGGCTGCGGGGCTGATCTGGCCGGCGCCCTGGGCCGCGTCCGCGCCCGCACCACCCTGCTGGCCGGCAGCCACGACCTCTACTTCACCCCCGCCGACATCGCCGCCGAAGCCGCCCTGATCCCGGGCGCCCGCTACGGCCTGATCCCCTCGGAGCTGGGGCACCGGGCCGGCAACCCCCGCGACGCCCCGGCCGAGCAGGCGGTGATCCGCCAAGCCCTCGACGACCTCTGCGCCGACCTGCCCCCGAACCCCAGCCGATGAGCCAGCTCGCCCGCTTCGCCACCGACCACGGCATCCGCCATTTCCTCTTCTCGTTCAGCGATCTGTTCGGCGTGCAGCGGGCCAAGCTCGTGCCGGCCTCGGCGGCCGCCGCCCTGGAGGCCGAGGGGGCGGGGTTCGCCGGTTTCGCCGCCTGGCTCGACATGACGCCCGCCGACCCAGACGTGCTGGCCATTCCCGATCCGGCCAGCCTCACCGTGCTGCCCTGGCAACCGGAGGTGGCCTGGGTGGCCTCCACCCTGCAGGTGGAGGGGGAGGTGCTGGAGCAGTCGCCCCGCACGGTGCTGGAGCGCCAGCGGCAACGGGCCAGGGCCCTGGGCTTTGAATTCCGCACGGGGGTGGAGCCGGAGTTCTTTCTGCTCGATGCCAGCAGTGAGGCGATCGCCGACAGCGCCGATCGCCAGAGCAAGCCCTGCTACGACCAACTGGCGCTGATGCGCCACTACCCGCTGATCAGCGAGCTGGTGGAGGCGATGGAGCAGCTGGGCTGGGGGCCGTACCAGGCGGATCACGAAGACGCCAACGGCCAGTTCGAGGTGAACTGGACCTTCGCCGAAGCACTCGTCACCGCCGATCGCCATGCCTTCTTCCGGGTGCTGGTGCGCACCCTGGCGGAACGCCACGGCCTCAGCGCCAGCTTCCAGCCCAAGCCCTTCCGCGAGCTCACCGGCAATGGCTGCCACCTGCACCTCTCGCTCTGGGATGGCAGCGGCCGCAACCTCTTCCACGACCCCGGCGGGGAGCGGGGGCTGTCGCCGCTCGCCTACCACTTCCTGGGGGGTCTGCTGGACCACGCCCCGGCGCTGTGCGCCATCACGAACCCCACGCCGAACAGCTACGAGCGGCTGGGGGGCAGCACCACCAGCTCCGGCGCCACCTGGTCGCCGGCCTGGATCAGCTACGGCGGCAACAACCGCACCCACCTGGTGCGCCTTCCCGACGACCAGCGGCTGGAGCTGCGCCTGGCCGACGGCGACGCCAACCCCTACCTGCTGCAGGCGGCGGCCCTGGCGGCAGGCCTCGATGGCATCGAGCGCCAGCTGGATCCCGGCCCGCGCAGCGACGCCAACCTCTACACCGATCCCCCCCGGGGGGCTGCTGCGCGGTCGCTGCCCACCAGCCTGCATGCCGCCCTGGAGGCCTTCGCCGCCGACGCGGTGCTGCGGCGGGCCCTCGGGGAACCCTTCTGCCAGGCCTACGAGCGGCTGCGGCGCCGCAGCTGATCCCGATTGCCGCTGATCTGGAGCGCCGCCGGCCGCCGCCAGGGCTGCCGGTCTCTGCGGGCTGCCGACCGCCGCTGCTGCCAGCTTCCGTTGCTGCTGTCTCCAGGAGTGGAGCAGGAGAGGCGATCCTGAGAACTGGCGTTGGACTGATTGACTTTCGCAGCTAGGATGAGGTGCTGGGAGACGGTCATGATGGCGGATACCGATAGCCCTGACGGCGAGATCCGCAGGACCAGTGAGCGCAAGATGCTCCCCCTGGGCATGCCTGCCAACATGCGCCTCCCCAGCGGCGGTCGCATCGTGATGAGCCTCAGGGATCTCAGCGAGGGTGGGCTCTGCGCCATGCGCAACGGCAAGCTGCCGGTGCAGGAGGGCGACCGGGTGGAGCTGGAGCTGATCGACTACGACCATGGACCGCGCCTGGATGTGCAGGGCGTGGTGCGCTGGGTGAAGACCGGCCGGTTCAGCACCACGATCGGGCTGCAGTTTGAGCATGAAGGCCTCGATGTGGAGTCCTTCCTTGCCGAGCATCGGCATCAGCAAGAGTCTGACACCTGACCTTCGCCCCCCAAGCCAGGCCGTGGCGCCTCGACCCTCCCCTCGCCGCTGGTCCACTGTCGCCAGCCGCAATCCTGCTGGGCATCGCCGCGATCCCCAGCGGATTCGTCCCCAGCAGATCCTTCTCCAGCAGACCGG
>JBJTWP010000204.1:0-8336 GCA_046081805.1 Cyanobacteriota bacterium | reverse complement strand
CAGGCGGCGGTGGGGGTGGGCGGCGAGCCGCGCATCATCACCGCACGCATCCGGCGGGACACCCGGATCCGCAGCCTGCTGCCCGACACGATCGACGGCTTCCCCTGGGGCGGCCACCTGGGCCTGCGCATGTATGAGGAGCTGGTGGCGGGGCTCGATCCGGCGGTGAGCACCCTGCTGTTCACCAACACCCGCAACCAGGCCGAGCGCTGGCACCAGTGCCTGCGCTTCGCCTGCCCAGAGATGGAGGGGGCTCTGGCCCTGCACCACAGCGCCATCGACCGGGCCGAGCGCGAGGCGATCGAGGCGGGTGTGAAGGCCGGGGCGCTGCGCTGGGTGGTGTGCACCAGCTCCCTGGATCTGGGGGTGGATTTCCAGCCCGTGGAGCGGGTGGTGCAGATCGGCTCGGCCAAGAACCTGGCCCGCCTGCTGCAGCGGGCCGGCCGCAGCGCCCACGCCCCGGGCGGCACCTCCCAGGTGCTGTTCATGCCCACCAACGCCCTGGAGCTGCTGGAGGTGAGCGCCATGCGGCGCGGCCTGGCCGATGGGCTGGTGGAAACCCGGCGGCTGCCGCGGGCCCCGCTGGATGTGCTGCTGCAGCACCTCACCAGCCTGGCCTGCGGGCCGGGCTTCGATCCGGAGGCGGAGCTGGCGGTGGTGCGCAGTGCCTGGAGCTTCCGCGAGCTCAGCGAGGCCACCTGGCAGTGGTGCCTGCGGTTTCTGGAGCAGGGCGGCGAGTGCCTGGGCGCCTATCCGCGCTACCGCAAGCTCGAGCGCGAGGCGGGGCGCCTGGTGGTGCGTGACAGGGGCATCGCCCGCCTGCACCGGCTGAACATCGGCACGATCACCGCCGATCGGGCCGTCACCGTGCGCTTCCAGCGCGGCGCGGTGATCGGCCATGTGGAGGAGGCCTTCGTGGGGCGGCTCAAGGCCGGCGATGTGTTCTTCTTCGCCGGACGGCAGCTGGAGTTCGTGCGGCTGCGGGAGCTCACGGCCACGGTGAAGGCCAGCACGCGGAAAACCACCACCGTGCCCGCCTGGGCCGGCGGCCAGATGGCCCTCTCCGATCTGATCAGTGAGCGGCTGCGGGAGGAGGTGCACCGCTGCGCCCTGGCCCTGGCCGGCGAGGCCTCGCTCGACACCCCGGAACTGCGGGCCCTGGAGCCACTGCTGCAGCGGCAGGCCGCTCTCTCGGCGATTCCCCGGGGGGATGAGTTTCTGGTGGAGGTGTGCCGGAGCAGGGAGGGCAGCCACCTGTATGCCTATCCCTTCGAGGGACGCTTCGTGCATGAGGGCCTGGGCTTTCTCTGGGCGTGGCGGCTGGCGCGCCACCGCCCCAGCACGATCACCGTGTCGGTGAACGACTACGGCTTCGAGCTGCTGGCGCCCCGCGGCTATCCCTTCGAGGAGCTGCTCGACCTGCATGGCGACGACCTGCTCGACGACCGGCAGCTGGAGGCCGACCTGGAGCGGGCGATCAACCTCTCGGAGCTGTGCCGGCGCCGCTTCCGCGCCATCGCCCAGATCAGCGGCCTGGTGGTGAACGGCTATCCGGGCCAGGCCAAATCCACCGGCCAGCTGCAGATCAGCGCGGCCCTGCTGTTCGATGTGTTCAGCCGCCATGAACCGGGCAATCTGTTACTGGCCCAGGCCCGCGATGAGGTGCTCTGCCAGCAGCTGGAGCTGCCCCGCATCGCCGCCGCCATCCGGCGTCTGCTGGCCTGCACCCTGCGGCTGGAGCGCACCCCGCGCCCCTCTCCCCTGGCCTTCCCGCTGCTGGCGGAGCGGTTGAACAACCGGATGAGCAATGAGTCGGTGCTGGAGCGCATCCAACGGTTGCAGATGGAGGCCGAGCGGGCAGAATCGACCTGAACTGGTGGGCGCCGGGGCAGCAGCGCCCCGATTCCAACGGCACCGGAGCGGTCCGGATCCTCCCGCCGCAAGATACCCAGCCAGATACCCAGCCAGCCACCCAACCAACCAGCCGACCCCAGCCCAAGCCCCAGCCACCGCGTACCGCCAGAGCGCCATGCCACTGCCGGGCCTGCTGGCCAGACCCCACGACCCGGTGCATGCCGCTCCGGAACCCGCCCCCGCTCGGCCCGGGGGCCGCCACGAGCGGCGCATCCGCGCCCTCCCCCTGATGATCCTGCTGGGGGGCCTGGCCACCACGGCCCTCGTGGCCGGCCAGGTTCGCCAGCTGGGGGTGGAGGAGCACATCCGGATCGAGCGCAACCTGCTCGATGACGTGGGCAACGCCATCGCCACCAAGCTGGCGGTGAACGTGGCCCTGCTTTCAAGTGTGGCGGGGCTGATCCGGACCACCCCCCTGGTGGATCGCCGCACGTTCGGCGTGTTTCACGCCTCCATCGCGGCCGACAGCTCCAGCCTGGAGGGGATCCAGGGGATCGGCTTCGCCCGCTGGCTCAGTGCCGCCGAGCTACCGGCGTTCGAGCGGCGAATCCGTGCCGAGGGCTTCACCTCCTTCCGGGTGCGGCCGGCCGGCCGCCGGCCCGAGCTCTCCGCCATCGAGTTCCTGGAGCCGTTCGACTGGCGCAACCGCCGCTCCTTTGGCTTCGACATGCACTCCGAGCCAACGCGCCGGCAGGCGATGGAGCGGGCCGTCCGCAGCGGCCTCGCCAGCCTGTCGGGGCGCGTGCGGCTGTTGCAGGAAACCCCCTCCGACGTGCAGGCCGGGGTGGTGCTCTACCTGCCGGTTTTCGAGGAGAACCCGGCGCGGCTCAGCGGTGACGACCGCCCCGAGCGGCTGCTGGGCTGGGCCTACTCACCCCTGCGGGTGCGTGATCTGATCCGCTCCACCCTGGTGGGGGTGAACAACCCCGACCTCGGGGATTCCCGGGTGGTGGTGTACGACGGGCGCGCCACCGTGGAGGCGAACCTCCTGTTCGACAACGAGGCCAGCCTCAGCCGCGGATCCCGCCAACCCCTCACCCACCCGAGCTTCCGCGAACTGGAGCTGGTGGGCCACACCTGGACGGTGGGCATCCAGCTCGGGCCCCACCTGATCGGTCCCAGCGGCATCTCCAGCGAGTTCTGGGTGGTGCTGCTGGGGGGGGTCACCGTCTCCAGCCTGCTGGCCATGGCCAGCAGGCTGCTGGTGGACAGCCACCTGGCCACCCGCCGAGCCCTGGCGGCCAGCGAGGCGGCCAGCCAGGAGCGGGCCTTGGCCAGCACCGTGTTCGAGGCAAGCAGCCTAGCGATTGTGGTGACCAACCCCGACGGTTTCATCCTCACCGCCAACAACGCCTTCACCCTGCTCAGCGGCTACCGGCTGAGCGAGATCGTGGGCCAGCGCACAAACCTGCTCAAGTCAGGCCGGCACGATGGGGACTTCTACGCGGCGATGTGGGACACCCTGCTCGGCAAGGGCTGCTGGGAAGGGGATCTCTGGAACAAGGTGCGCAACGGCGAGCTGCGGCTCCACCATCTGGCCATCTCCAGCGTGCGCGATGAGCAGCTCCACACCCGGTACTACGTGGGGATGCTGGAGGACATCACCGATCGCCACGCCGCCGAGCAGGCGGTGCGCTTCCAGGCCCTGCACGACACCCTCACCGGCCTGGCCAACCGCTCCCTGCTGATGGAGCAACTGGAGCGGGAGGTGGCGCTGGGCCACCGCCACAACCGCAATTTCGGCCTGCTCTACATCGACCTCGACGGCTTCAAACTCGTCAACGACCGCCTCGGCCATGCCGCCGGCGATTGCCTGCTCTCCCAGGTGGCCGAACGCCTGCGCCATGGCAGCCGCGAGAGCGACATCATCTGCCGCCAGGGCGGCGATGAATTCGTGGTGCTGCTGCCCCAGGCCGGCAGCCTGGCGGACCTGCACAGCCACGGGGCCAAGCTGCTGGCCCTCCTGCAGGAGCCGTTCGAGCTCCAATCCAGCACGGTGCGAATCAACGCCAGCATCGGCATCGCCCGCTTTCCCGACCATGGCCCCTCCGCCGATGCCCTGCTCCAGGCCGCCGATGCGGCGATGTATGGCGCCAAGACCGCCGGAGGCGGCCAGGTGCGGGATGCGTCGGCAGGCCCTGCCTAGACCTGCTTCTCGAGGCGCTTCACGATCACGGTCATCAGCACCAGGGAACCGGCCAGGGCGATGAGCAGGGCGATGGTCATGGAGACAACGGCAACCGAGGGGGAGCCTATGGCGCCCGTGCTGGTGTACGGCACCCTCAAGCGCGGCTTTACCAACCACCACTGGCTCTCGGGCGCCCGCTTCCTCGGAGCCGGGGTGATGCTGGGGTTCGCGCTCCACGACCTGGGGCCCTTCCCGATGGCGGTGCCCAGCCCAGGCGAGACCCCACTGCACGGCGAGCTCTACGCCGTGGATGGGGCCCAGCTGGTGCAGCTGGATCGGCTGGAGGGCACGCCGCGGCTCTACGAGCGCTGGCGCCATCCCCTGGTGGGGGGCGGTGAGGCCTGGGTGTATGTGGGGCGGCCCCGCCAGGTGCGCCACGCACCGCGGCTGGTCGATGGCCGCTGGCCCGGGGCGGCCTGATGGTGGGGCGCTGGCGGGTCAGGCCTCAGGGCGATGCCGCAGCCTGGCCCTGCGGGCCTGCCACGGCCTTGGCAAAGAACTGGCCGTAGCGCTCCTCCAGGCACGGCAGGCTGGTGCTGATGGCGGCCGCCACCTGCACCGGCGCCATGCCGGAACGCAACAACCGCAGGCAGGCCAGATGGCGCAGCCAGCGGGCACCGAGATGGCGGGCCTCGGCTCCGCAGATCACCCGAAGCCGCTGGTGGACGCGGGCGGCGGCCAGGCGGGCCCGCTCGTGTTCCGTCGGCGTGGCCGGCCGGTTCCAGGGCATCAGCACGTCGCGGAACTCCGGCGGGACGGCCCCGAGACAGAGCTCGGCGGACAGGTCGAGGGAGAGAATCGCCCGGTTGATCTTGCGGCGCCCGCGCTTGCTGTCCCAGTAGCGAACGCTGTCGCCCGGGGCCGCGCCACTGGAGGCCAGCTGGAGCAGATCGGCCGGATGCATGGCCAACACGCCCATCAGCCGCGCCCCCGTCGCCAGCCCCATGCCCACGGGCCAGGCGGTGGCGGGATCGGCCGCCACCAGGCGCCGAAACACCGCGACGGCCAGCTGGTCATCGCGGGTGAGCACCAGGCTCACGGCCGGCGACGGCTGGCCATGGCGACTGAAGCGAGCCTCCGAACCGGCGACAAAGTCGAAGCCTGCCGCCGTGGCCAGGCCTCGGGCAGCCGTGAGACGTTCGCGCCGCTCCCGGCTGCCCTGGGGGGACAGGGTCACCCACTGGTGCAGGCTCGTCTGGGAAACCGGCCGGCGCTGAGCCATCAGATCGAGGCTGGCGCGCCGCAGCCACCGCGCCCGGCAGGCCGCGGTGCCGGGTCGGAGCATCTGGGCCTGCTCCAGCTGCTGGACAGCCTGGAGGGCCCGTTGCTCGATCTGCCGCCATGGTTCAGCCGCCATGGCCTGCGGCGGTCGGGTGGAGCCCTGGGCCCGGATCGCCTCGGCCAGGGCCAGGGCCGCCGGCAAGGCCAGGTGCGGCTGGGCGGGATCGGCACCGGGAACCCGCTTGCTGACCCGCAGGCCATCGATCACCCCCACCAGCAGCAGCTGGGTGGTGCCGCGGCGACTCTGGCGTCGCAACCAGAGATCAGGACAGCCTGTGGCCTCCTGCAGGGCCGCGCTGGTCGTTGAAGCATTGCTTATGCGCATATGGATTAGTCATGTGTGCCCCGCTGGTATTTTATAGTTGTGGCGGCCAGGGCCGCCGCTAGGGCCGCCGTCAGGGCCTAGGGTCTGGCCAGGATCAGCCGATGCCGCCGTGAGCCTCACCCTGTATGGCGGTGCCCGTTCCAGGGCATCGATGCCCCGCTGGTATCTCGAAGCCAAGGCGATTCCCTACCGGTGGATTCAGCTCGACCTGGAGACCGGTGAGCAGCGCCAGCCCCCCTTCCTCACCCTCAACCCCTTCGGCAAGGTACCGGTCCTGGAGGACGCCAGCGTTCAGGCAAGCGACGGCCAGCCCCTGCGGCTGTTTGAGAGCGGCGCGATCCTGCTGCACCTGGCCGAGCACTACGGCCGTGAGTTCGAGGGCGCCCACGCTGCCGCCCGCCGCAGCCTGGCCAGCCAATGGCTGCTGTTCGCCAACGCCACCCTGGCGGTGGCCCTGTTCGTGCCCGCCAACCGGGAGCGGGAGTTTCCCCGGCTGATGACCACCCTGGATGGGTTGCTGGAAGGCGGTCGCTCCCTGCTGGCGGGCCAGGGCTTCGATCCGGAGGACGGGGCGCCGACCTGGACCGTGGCCGACTGCGCCGTGCAGGCCTATCTGGCCTACCTGCCGGTGTTCTTCCCCCAGCTCGACCTCAGTCCCTATGCCAACGTGCAGGCGGTGATCGCTGCCGCCCAGGCAGACCCCGCCTACCAGCGCGGCCTGGGACGGGGATGAGCCGTCTGGCGTGGGGCGGTGCTGTGCTGGAGCTGCTGGGGGAGAAGGCGGTGTGGGATCCGGCGCGGCGCACCCTGCTGCTGGCGGATCTGCACCTGGGCAAGGCCGAAACCTTCCAAGCCCGCGGCATCCCCCTGCCCAGCGACGGTGACGCCGCCACCTTCAATGCCCTGCTGGCCCTGGCCCACCGGCTGGAGCCAGCCGCGGTGATCGTGCTGGGTGACCTGATCCACAGCCGCCTGGGGCTCACCGGCGAGCTGCGGGCCAAGCTCAGGGCCCTGCCGGAACTGCTGGGCTGCCCGTTGCGGCTGATCGGCGGCAACCACGAGCGCGGCAGCTGGATCGAGGGCCTGGTGCAGGAGCCCTCCCAGGCGCTGGGGCCGTGGTGGCTGAGCCATCAGCCGGAGCCCCGGCCCGGTCGTCTGAACCTCTGCGGCCACCTGCATCCGGTGGCGGTGGTGGGGGCGGGGAAGGAGCGACTGCGGCTGCCCTGCTTCGCCCTGGACGATGACGACAGCCGACTGGCGCTGCCGGCCTTCGGGGCCCTCACCGGCGGCCATCCCTGCCCCCGCCACGAGAAGGTCTGGCTGATTGCCGACGGCACCGTGGTGGCCTGGTCAACGGTGGGTCAGCCTCCAGGCCGCGCCGCCTGAGCAGCGCCGGGCCCCGGCCCGCCCTGAGCTCAACCGGCAGCCGCCAGGGCGCGCACCACATCGCCGCGGGTGAGCACCCCCACCAGCTTCTGCTCGCCGTCGAGCACGAACAGGCGCTGGGTGCTGCGCTCATGCAGCAGCTTGGCGGCACTGGGCAGGGGCAGATCGGCGGCGCAGGTGTGGGGGTGCTGGCTCATCACCTCGCCCACCGTGCTGCCCAGCACCTGGTGCACCTGCTTGTCCCACTGCAGGGGATTGCGCAGGTAGATCACCGAATCGAGCAGCAACACGTAGGGGCCGGCATCGAAGCCGCTCTCACGCACCATCAGATCCTGCTCGGTGAGCTCACCCACCAGCACGCCGCTGCCATCCACCACCGGCAGCCCGCTGATGTGGTGGGCGCTGATCAGCTGCACGGCCTCCTGCAGGGGGGAATCGGCGGTCACGCTGAGCACCGGGGCTGTCATCACGGCGGAGACCGGCTGTTGCACCACGGGCGGGGAAAGGAGCTGCAGGCATTCTGGGGCCGAGACCGCACACCGCCCATGGGCCCCACCCCGTCGAACCACCTGCCCATGGCCCGCCTGCGATGAGCACGCCGCTGCGTTCCCTGGCCGATGGCCTCACCGCCGGCCGGGCCGTGCTGGGACTGCCCCTGATCCTGGCCCTCGGCGCGGGCTGGCAGGGCCTGGCCTGGTGGCTGCTGCTGCTGGGGGGCCTGAGCGACTGGCTCGATGGCTGGCTGGCCCGCAGGGCCGGCGGCGGCTCGGTGTGGGGCGCCCGCCTCGATCCCCTCACCGACAAGATCCTGATCAGCGCCCCGCTGCTCTGGCTCGCCGCCCGGGGGATGCTGCCGCTGTGGGCGGTGTGGCTGCTGCTGGCCCGGGAGCTGTTGATCTCGGGCTGGCGGGCGGGCCAGGGCAGCGGCGGGCCGGCGTCCCTGGGGGGCAAGGCCAAGACCGTGCTGCAGTTCGCCGCCCTGCTGCTGCTGCTCTGGCCAGCCGGCTGGCTGCTGGCGACCCCGCTGCATCAGCTGGGTTGGTGGCTGTTCTGGCCCTCGCTGCTGCTGGCGCTCAGCTCAGCCCTGGGCTACCTCCGCCAGAACTGAGGCGCTGGGAAAGCCGAAATCATTCATGGCGAGGCGCTCCATGAGCTCTGCGGCGGCCATCGGCCGGGCCAGCAGGTACCCCTGGAAGGACCGCACGCCGATCTGCGCCAGGGCCTGGAGCACCTCCGGGCTGT
>JBJTWP010000203.1:0-5263 GCA_046081805.1 Cyanobacteriota bacterium | reverse complement strand
TCTTGATCCGCCCCCGCACGGTGCCGCTGGGCTGGGCCAGGATCGCCTGGTAGGCGGGGCCACCGCCCCGGCCCACCGAGCCCCCCCGGCCGTGAAAGATCCGCAGGGCCACCCTGTGGCGGGTGGCCAGCCGCTGCAGGGCGATCTGCGCCCTGTGGATCTCCCAGTTGCTGGAGAGGAAGCCAGAATCCTTGTTGCTGTCGGAGTAGCCCAGCATCACCTCCTGCAGGGGCTGGTCGGCTTCGGAACCCATCAGCAGCTGCCGGTAGAAGGCATCGCCCAGCAGGCGGTCCATCACCGCCGGCGCACCCTGCAGGTCTTCCACCGTTTCGAAGAGCGGCACCACCAGCAGGTTGGAGCGCTGGGCCTGGGGATCCACCAGCCCGGCCTCCTTGGCCAGCAGCAGCACCTCCAGCAGATCAGACACCGTGTGACTCATCGAGATCACGTAGGTGCGGCAGATGCGTTGGCCGAATTCCTGCTGCAGTCGCTGCAGCATGCGGAACACGGCGAAGGTTTCGGCGGTGGCCGGGCTCCACTGGGCGGCCGGCGGCAGCAGGGGACGACGGGTCTGGAGCTCGGTGAGCAGCCAGCTCACCCGCTGCTGCTCGTCCATCTCGGCGTAGGGAACCGGCAGTTGCAGGTACCGGCTCAGCTCGTCAATGGCGTCGCTGTGGCGGGTGCTTTCCTGGCGGATGTCGAGACTGGCCAGCCAGAAGCCAAAGATGTGCACCTGGCTGATCAGGTGTTGCAGGGCTTCGCAGCTCAGCCCTGTGCTATCCATGCTCTGCTGGATCAGCTCCAGGTCGCTGCGGAACTCCTCGACGGAGCCGTAGTGCAGATCCTGGAGTTGCCCGCTGCTGCTGGCCGTCAGGCTGCCGCCGCTGCTGGGGAGGGCGGTCGGTGCGTCGCAGGGCCTTTCCCAGCCGGCGGCGGCCAGTTGCTGATTGCGGACCAGGGAGAGGCGCAGCCGCTCCAGCACGTAGCTGAGCTTGAGGCGGTAGGGCTCCAGCCGGTAGCGGGCGGCCCGTTCTTCGTAGATCTCGGGGAAGCGCAGCCGGTCCATCTCCAGCGACTCCAGCAGCGCTGGGCTCACCTGGCTCCACTGCATCGAGATGCTCAGCTGGTCGCGCAGGCTGCCCACGGCCCGCACATAGCGCTCCAGCATCAACTGGCGGTGATAACAGGCCGTACGCCAGGTGATTTCCGGCGTCACCGAGGGGTTGCCGTCGCGGTCAGACCCCACCCAGGAGCCGAAGCTGCAGAAGCCATCGCGGGGCGGCACCACATCGGGGTAGCTGGTGCCCAGCGCCGCCCGGATTCGCTGGCGCAGATGGGGCATCGCGTCAAACAGCACCTGCTGGAAGTAGTGCAGGGCGTAGTCCACCTCATCGAGCACGGTGGGCTTGAACTGGTGCAGTTCATCGGTGCGCCACCACAGCCGGATCTCCTCCTCCAGCTGCTGGCGCAGGCTCTGACGCTCCACCGTGTTCAGCAGGGTGCCCTGCTCCAGCTTCTGGATCAGGGCCGCCACCCGCCGCTGTTTGTGGCGCACGGTGTGGCGCACGATCTCGGTGGGGTGCGCCGTGAACACCAGGCGCAGGTCGAGGTCCCGCAGCAGGGTCTCGATCTTGGCGGGGGGCACGTTCAAGACCCGGAGCCGCTCGAACAGCTGGCGAAAGGTGGCCGGTTCGGTCTGGCTGGCCAGCGGCGGCAGGAACGGATCGGCGCAGACGGGCTCCCCATTGGTCTTGAGGCTGTCCAGATAGCTGTCTTCCTCGATGTGTTGTTCGAGGATGTTCACCAGCTGGAAATAGAGGGAGAACGCACGGGCCGCGGCGATCGCCTCCGCCAGGTCCATCTCGCGGATCAGCCGCACGATCGCGCCCGTGTCGATGGCGCCATCACCCTCACCGGTGGGCTCGCTCAGCTGCTTGAGCCGCAGCAGGTGTTCCGCCTGCCCCGGCGCACATTCGCTGCGCAGCACCTCCTGCCAGAGGTCTTCCACCAGCTCCAGCCGTTCGCCCAGCAGTCGGGTCGCTCGCGGGGACGGTTCGGGAGTGGCGGCCACGATCGGGCTGGCTGCTGGGCTTGCGGACATGACTGGCCCCATGGAGGCGTGCCGCATCGCGGTGATGTCCCCGATCATCCCAAAGGGCGCGGGGCCTGGTCTGTCGCGAGCGCAGCCGCCAGCAGGGCTTCCTGCTGCTCCAGCGCCGCAGCATCCCTGGCGACGATGCTGCTGATGGTTTCCCCGCGCCGGTGACGCCGCAGCCACTGCAGGGCCGTGTTGCCCTCCTGCAGGAGATCGTGCAGGGGCAGCAGGGTGGTGTTCAGCCGGAGCTCCCGCGCCAGGGGGGCCAGTTCCTCCAACGCGTGCCTGATCCAGTCGCGGGCGGGTCGCGCGGTGCCATCCCGCCAGTGGTGCAGCTGGGCATCCAGGCTGCTGCGGGCTGCTGCCCGGTCGTTGGCGTCGGCCAGATGGGCCAGGGCGCTGGCCTGCAATCGACTCGCCTTCAGCGGGTCTTCCCGGGCGGCCTCGCGCACCAGCTGGTGCAGCCGCAGCTCTGCGAAGGCGGTGATGGCAAGCAGCACGGCCGGATCGGCCACCAGATCGCAGATGCGGATTTCCAGGCGGTTGAGGTCGTGGGGGCGGTTGTCGCCGTTGGGCCGCACCGAGGTCCAGAGATGGCGCACGTTCTGCATCGCCCCCGCCGCCAGCTGGGCCTCCATCCAGTCGATGTAGTGCTGGTGGCTGATGAACAGCGGCACCTGGGGCGGGGTGAGCGGGAACTGCAGCCAGCGCTGGGAGTGGGCGCCGCACACCGCACCATCGAGGAAGGGAGAGCTGGCCGAAAGGGCCAGCAGCAGCGCCCCTTCGCAGCGCAGCAGCCGCAGACCGGCGAACAACTGCTCCATCGTGTCGAAGCCGGCTGCCGGCGTCAGCCCCAGGTTGATGTGCACACTGGCGGTGACCACCCGGGTGCCGTAGGTGGTTTCGATGTAGCCGTGATATGGGTTGGTCGGATCGGAGCGCTCGAAGCGCCGGCTGTCGCCAGTGCTCAGGGTGCTGCCCGGCAGCAGCGTGAGGCCCCGTCCCTCCAGCCAGGTGCGGAGTCGCTGGCGTGGCTCCAGCAGCAGCGCCAGCTGGCGTTGGTAGCTGGCGTCCGGCGGCGTCACGTATTCGAGATTGCGATGGTCGGGTTCGGTCACGAAACCCTCCAACTCCTGCGCCACCTCGGCGGCGCAGCCCACCACCGTGCCGTCGGGCCGGCCGGTGTAAATCTCCACTTCAAAACCCTTGAGCAGCAGGGGAGCCGTCATCGCGTCCCTCTCACAGCAGGCAGGCCAGGGCCTTGAGCATGCCGCGGGCCTTGTTGAGCGTTTCCTCGTATTCGGCTTCCGGCCGCGAATCCGCCACCAATCCGGCACCCGCCTGCACCTGCACCCGCCATCCTCCTTCGGGGTGGGGCAGCACCACCATTGTGCGGATCGTGATGGCGGTGTTCAGGGCACCGGCCAGATCCACCGCTCCATACACTCCGGAATAGGGACCGCGGGCGTCGGGCTCCAGGGCGTGGATCAGCTGCATCGCCCGGATCTTGGGGGCGCCGCTCACGGTGCCGGCGGGGAAGGAGGCCATCAGCAGATCCCAGACGTTGTTCCCCTCCTGGAGCAGTCCTTCCACCTGGCTCACGATGTGCATGACGTGGGAGTAGCGCTCGATCACCATCAGATCGCTCACCGTCACCGTGCCCGGCCGGCATACCCTGCCCAGGTCGTTGCGGCCCAGGTCCACCAGCATCACGTGCTCGGCCCGCTCCTTTGGATCGGCCAGCAGGTCGGCTTCCAGGGCCAGATCCTCGGCCTCGTCGGCGCCGCGCGGGCGGGTGCCGGCGATCGGCCGCAACGACGCCTTCACGGTGCCCTCCGGCGTGGGATCGGCCCTGACCATCACTTCGGGACTGGAGCCGATCAGGTGCCAGCCCCCGAAGTTGAAGAACGCCATGTAGGGCGAGGGGTTCACCATCCGCAGACTGCGGTAGAGATCGAAGGGCTCGCGCTCCACCCGCGTTTCCAGCCGCTGGCTGAGCACCAGCTGGAACACGTCCCCGGCAGCGATGTGTTCACGGGCGCGCACCACCGCCGCCTCGAAATCGGCCTGGCCCCGGTTGCTCACCGGCTTCAGGCGCTCCTCGATCTCGTTCACTGGCGCGTCATGCCAGTCAAGCGGTGTCACCCCTGCCGGCAGCGGTTGGTGCATGCGGGCTTCCAGGGCATCGATGCGGGCGTGGGCCGCCCGCCAGGCGGTTTCTGGATCGGCACCGCCGCTCAGATCGGCGTAGGCCACCGCTGTGATCTGGCGCTTCACCTGGTCGAACACCAGCAGGCTGTCGGCCAGCATCCAGCACCCATCCGGCGGTGCGCCCTGGGCGGGGGGATGCACCGGCACGGTGGGCTCGATCCAGCGGATCAGTTCATAGCCCCAGAACCCGAACAGGTGCCCCAGGGCCGGCAACCCGGGCACTGGCGCACTGCGCAGGGGCCCCAGACACTGTTGGAGGAGGGTGAAGGGATTGCCGCACAGCGACTCCCGTTGGCCATCGCGCCACACGCGCTCGCTGCTGTCGCCGCGGCAGGTGAGGGTCCAGAGCGGATCGACGGCCACCAGGCTCCAGCGGCCGATCCGCTCGCCCCCTTCCACCGATTCGAGCAGCACCCCATGACTGGCACTGGCGCCCACCTTCAGCCAGGTGGTGAGCGGTGTCTCCAGGTCGGCGGGCCATCGTCGGGCCAACGGCACAAGGGTGTGGCCCGCAGCCACGCGCGCCTGATAGGCCTGATCAGGCCCGCTCGATCCGCCGGGGCGGCCAAGGCGATCGGAGCTGGGCATCGGGTGGCGGGCGGGCAAAAAAAACGGGGCCAGAAGCCCCGCCTTGCTCTGTGCTGGGGGTTGGGGGACGCTTAAGCGTCGAACGTGTTCCTGCCGGTGAACTTGATCGTGGCGGGGTTGCCGTTCTGGCCAATGCGGCGGGGATTATGGCCCACGATCGGACGGCCTTCGTTCACCTTCTCGGGGAACACGCCATCTTTCGGGTGCAGGTATTCGGTATCACCACCGGGGAAGATCCGATAGATCTTGTAGTCCTCGATGCGGGGCTTGAACTTGGTGCGCAGCTGGGTGCCAAGCGCCAGGCACTGCTCTTTGCGGGCGAAATACATGATGTTTTCGCCGGCATTCATCTCGGCGGCGCCGCCGGTG
>JBJTWP010000202.1:0-4515 GCA_046081805.1 Cyanobacteriota bacterium | reverse complement strand
GCCGCAGCAGTCGGTCAGTTTCGCCGGCACGGATCTGCACCTGCAGGTCGCCCTGCTCGATGCGGGAGAGGCTCTCATCCAGTCGGCGGGGGATGCCCAGGGCGCGGCTGCCCACCTCGGCCGCCTGGCGCGAGATCTCGTTCAACAGGTCGTTGGAGCCACGTCCGCTGGAGGTCATCAGGGGCAGCAGGTAGGGCTTGGCGATCGCCACGAGGCTAAAGGCGGGGTCGAGGCTGCGGCCCACCCCCTCAAAGGTGGAGAGCGCCCGCATCACGAAGATCAGTTCGGTGGGCAGGCGGAAGGGCTGGCCGTACACCAGCTCGTAGAGGTCGCCGGAGAGCTTGTCGATCACATTCGCCGAGAATGGCGGGGTGAGCGCGTCGTTGAGCATCACCCGCACCAGGCGCCGCACGGGCCCCAGATCGATCCCCTCGGCGATCACCCCGGCACCCTGCAATTCCAGCACCAGGGCCGAGGCATCCCGCGCGGCGGCGGCCGTCACCATGCGGCCCAGCCGTGAACGCAGCCGCCCGGAGATCTGACCCATCATCCCGAAGTCGTAGTAGATCAGGGCGCCGTCACTGGCCACCGCCAGGTTGCCGGGATGGGGATCGGCGTGGAAGAAGCCGTAGCGCACCAGCTGCTGCAGATAGCTGGCCGCCCCCTTCTCGGCCACGGTGGAGGGATTGATGCCGGCCTCCAGCAGGGCCTGGCGCGCGGTGATCTTGATGCCGGGCAGATAGTCGAGGCAGAGCACCCGCCGACCGCTCAGCTCCCACACCACGGCCGGGATGCGGATGCCGGGATCGTCGAGGAACTGCTGGCGGAAGCGGGCGGCATGCTCAGCCTCCAGGCGGAAATCGAGCTCCCGCAGCAGCACGCGCCGACATTCCTGGGCGATGCCCACCCAGTCACGGCCGCGACCCCAGCGGGGATGGCGCTGCACCAGGGCCGCCACCTGCTGCATCACCTCCAGATCGAGCCGAAACACCCGCTCCAGGCCAGGGCGCTGCACCTTGAGCACCACCTGGCGACCGCTGCGCAGGCTGGCGCGATGCACCTGGGCCAGGCTGGCCGAGCCGAGGGGGTCGGTCTCGATATCGATGATCTCAGCGCAGCGCTCCCCCAGTTCCTGCTCCAGCAGCTGCTGCACCATGGCGAAGGGGAAGGCGGGCACCTGGTCCTGTAGATGGGCCAGCTCCTCCACCAGCTCGGCGGGCAGCACGTCGGGTCGGGCGGAGAGCACCTGCCCGAGCTTGATGAACGCCGACCCCAGCTCCAGGAAGCGGCGGGCCAACCAGCGGGCCCGCAGCCGGGCCCGCTGCCGCTGGCGTTCCTCCGTCCAGCCCCCGGGGTAGCTCCAGCGCTGTGCTTCCCACCAGAGGCCGACAAGCAGCCGCAACGCCACCCACCAGATGCGCAGGGGGCGGGTGATCACGGCTGATCGAGGCGATGGGCGAGCGCGGCGATGCGGGCGCGCAGCTCGTCGATCTGGCGCTGGGGATCCAGGGAGGGTGCCGCGCCGGAGGCGCCGCTGCCGCCATCCTCTCCAGCCTCACGGGACCCGGGGGCCTCATCGCGTTCGATCCGCTCCGCCTCGGCCTCCACCTCCTGCCAGAACAGCTCGAGCTCCTGGCGCAGCCGCTGGGGCGCGTCCTGGGCCAGCACGCTCAGGGAGGCCGCCGCATCGATCAGGCCACTGCCGAGGCGGGCCCCAAGGCGCTGCAACGCGGCCTGGATCAGGGTTTGCGGCGCGCTCATCGCTGGCCCGGTGCTGGCGGAACTGTGGCAGATCCTGCGTCAGGGCGAGGCTGGGGCGGGCGGAGGCAACAGGGGGGGCGCCGGGGCAGCGGGCGCCGCCGGAGCCGGCTCGGGCCGTTCAACCCGCAGATCCGGCTCGGCGGACGGGTCGGCCTCCTGGGGCGGCTCGATGGCCTCGAGGCGCTTCTGCTCCTGCTCGGCCAGCCGGCGGGCCTGGTCCTCCGCCCTGCGGTTCTCAGCTCGGCGCTCGATCAGGTCGAGGTCGGCGCGGATCGACTGGCCCGCCGCACCGGCCTTCTGCCGCAGGCTCTCCAGGCTGGTGCCCGGGAACGGCCGCAGATCGAAGTTCTGGCCCAGCTTCACGAAGCCCGGCCACTGCAACGCCAGCAGCCGGTGGGTGACCCCATAGCCCAGGCCAAAACAGAGGCCCATGAGCAGGGGCGTGCGCCAGCGCCGACGGGACATGGGTGGGGTGGGGCGGCGGGCGGCCGCGGAGGCAGGTTCAGCCGGGCGTGGCATGGGAATCGGATCTGCCGTGGCAGCGCCAGGACACCGCGATGTGGCTATATATGCTGATCCTATCGTGACGGCACTGGATTGGGGCCTTGAGGATGGACCCTGGTGACGCGATGGGTTGTGTGAAGGGTGATGGGTTGTGTGTGCGAAGTGACGTGATGTGAGCGATCAGAAGTGATGTGAGCGATCAGAACTGCCGCTTCAGCGCATCGGCCACCCCGGCCTGATCGGGCTGCGACAGGTCTGCATCGTCCAGATCCGCTGCAAGGCCTGGCGCAATGCGCGCGCTCAATGGTCGTGGCCGGTGACCCTGGCGCAGGGCTCTGTGCCAATCGCCTGGGTGGCACACCCCCCCCCGCTGAGCGAAGAACCATCGAAGGGGACATCCCAAACTCCCGCTTGAAGTCATGGCTGAAGTTGGAGATGAATCGATATCCGCAGTCCCTGGCAATGGTGGTTACCGTTGTGCCGTCTCCTGCCGTCTGGAGTTGTTCCATCGCCATGCTCAACCGTTGACGGCGCACAAACTGCATGGGCGTGCAGTCAAACTTCTCCCGAAAGACAGCCTGCAGATGTCTTGCCGAATACCAGCTTTGCTCCTCCAGATCTGTCAGGGTGAGATTGAGATGGGCGTTGGCGCGGATGTAGTCCACCAAGTTGTCGAGTGGATGGCTTCTGATGCCCCTGTCTGCCAGTCAACGGGTCTTGGTCTTCCCGTGAGCACCGGCTATCTGATCAACGACAAGCGCCAACGTCCTGTAGATCTGCTCATCCAGGCCCATTGCCTTGCCTAGATGCCTGCTCTCTTGTAGGAGCAGGTCGATGAAGTTGAACAAAGCGAACAACATCTTGCCGCTCGCTGAATCAGACGATTCCCTGCCTGCACTGATTGCCAAGGCCTGCTCAAGATAGTTGCCAATGCCCGCACAGTGCATCGCCCGCATTGTCCTGCGCAACCCGCTGTGCTCTACGGGGAAATTGATCGACGCTAGGTATCCCGTGCTGATCTGTCCTCCATTGAGTGGCACTGCCAAGATGTCACCAGGGCGCACTTGAATACTCGTCGCACCGTCTGTGTAATGGGGAGATCCTGAATAGCACATTGTCACAGAGGTTCTGCCCGTGTCCCATTCCCAGGCATGATGTGGTGTTGTCCTGCCTGAGAGGATTGGCAGTCCTCCGAGGTCAAGAAAGGCGCCTTCGATCATCGGTGTGGCACTTCTGTGCTCTGTGGCAATCGTGCCGCCACCAAAGATCTTGCCCTCGCCCATGGTCTCGCCAGCAGGGATGGTGACTTCAGCGCCGATGCTCCTCAGTGGCAGGGGCAGTTGCGCAAGTCTTGCGTCTTGCTTGGGCATGACACTGACGGTTCAGACTTCTGGGTTAAAACTAAGCGGTGTGATCAGTCTGTTTGGCTTGGTAGGCCGTTCCCATGTCCAGAAGGTAGGCTGCCAGATTGCTTAGTGAGCGTCCTTCCTGATCGCTGCGACCTAGAAGTTTCTGGTAAGTGACATAGGGGACCGTGATGCTGATTCGCTTCGGCGTTTGCATGGCGGAAGTCCGCTGGTTCTGGGGCTGCTGGTGGTCAATCGGGCGTTCCACGCCAGTTCTTGAGTGTCGCCCCACCACCAAAGCAGATCGGTGTCGCTGCGCCTTCGCGCTGCCTCCAGATTTGCGCTGATTGCGGCGCCTTGATGTCAGTGGTGCGGTTTTGACCAACCCTCCTTGACTTTTCTTCACGGGCCAAGGGCTTCTGGCCTCTGAGCTGGCGTGAGAACGCCTTTGGCTGGCGGACGCCTCCTCCCCAGGCGTTGCGTCCTGACCGCAGATCCATGGCGGTGCAGGGGATTTGTTCCTATGTTGTGTAGTCGGCGTTGATGCGCACGTACTGATCCGAGAGGTCGCAGCCCCAGGCGCGGCCCCGGCCGGTGCCGCTGCCCAGCACCAGGCGGATCAGCACCATGTCTCCGCCTTCCCCGCAGCCGCCCAGATAGGCCCCGGCGGCCCGCTCCCGCAGGTAGCGGGAGGCGGCGGGGCGATCGAAGGCCAGGGGCTGGCCGGCCTCCATCAGCTGGTGCGGTCCCAGCCAGAGGGCCACGACCTCCGGATCGAAGGCCACGCCGGCGCGGCCCGCCGCCGCCACGATCCGGCCCCAGTTGGGGTCGCGGCCGTGCACGGCGCACTTCACCAGCGACGAGCCGCAGACGGTGCGGGCGATGGCGCGGGCACCGGCAGCAT
>JBJTWP010000201.1:0-7515 GCA_046081805.1 Cyanobacteriota bacterium | reverse complement strand
TGTGATCGCCGCTACGCTGATCAGCAGGTTCAACGGTCGCTCCATCTCCGAGCTCTGCGCCATGGGCAGCATCACCGCCGATGAGTTCACGCAGAGCGTGGCCTACCAGGAAATCTTTGGCCAGGGCCGCCAGGAAGGCCGTAAGGAGGGCCGCCAGGAGGGCCGTAAGGAGGGGCGCAAGGAAGGCCGCCAGAAGGGCCGCCAAGAAGGGCGCCAGGAAGGTCGCCAGGAAGGCCGGCGAGATGAGGCCGCGGCTGTCACCCTCCGCCAACTCAACCGCCGCTGCGGCCCGCTCAGCCCCGCCACCACCGCCCGGATCCAGGCCCTGCCGCTGGAGCGACTGGAATCCCTGGCGGACGCGCTGCTGGATTTCAGCGGCCCCGCCGATCTGAGCACCTGGCTGACGTCACGCTGATTCTTGGTGCTGGCTGGCCTCTATCCAGCGGAGGCCCGAACCTCGGCCCGGCGGGGCGGCCCAACCATCGGCCCCCGGGCTGCCCCCATAGGGGAGCTGCCCCATCCCGTTCAGACGCCTCTCTCTGACGCGACGCCAGCACACCACATCTGGTGTCGTCTGGCCGGTGATCGACGAGGGCGCTGGAGGGGTTTCACCCCCCCCTCCGCTCCATACGCTGATCAGCAGGTTCAACGGTCGCTCCATCTCCGAGCTCTGCGCCATGGGCAGCATCACCGCCGATGAGTTCACGCAGAGCGTGGCCTACCAGGAAATCTTTGGCCAGGGCCGCCAGGAAGGGCGCAAGGAAGGTCGCCAGGAAGGCCGGCGAGATGAGGCCGCGGCTGTCACCCTCCGCCAACTCAACCGCCGCTGCGGCCCGCTCAGCCCCGCCACCATCGCCCGGATCCAGGCCCTGCCGCTGGAGCGACTGGAATCCCTGGCGGACGCGCTGCTGGATTTCAGCGGCCCCGCCGATCTGAGCACCTGGCTGCAGGCGCCCTGAGCCACCCAGCCCCGAGGGAAGCCCCCGTGGGTGGTGACCAGCGTGGGTGGTGACCAGCGGTTCGACGCACAGCCAGCCGCTGCGGGCCTGGGGGGTCAGCGCAGACCAGCCGGTTCACCGCTTCGCGCCAGCTGCTCCGGCCAGGTCGTCTCGCGATACTGGAGCCTGTTGATTGGGAGCCGGCTTGGGCATCGCCGCCTCCGGACTGGTGCTGGTGCTGTTTCTGGTGGCCCATCTGCTGGGCCTCAGCCTGGCCTGCTGGGATGGCCCGGCCTTTGAGCGCTACGCCACCGCCCTGCACCAGGCCGCCTGGCTGCCGCTGGCGGAGCTGGGGCTCGTGCTGCTGCTGCTGCTGCATCCGCTGCAGGCCCTCGCCCGTGCCCTGGCCAATCGGGCCGCCCGCGGCGCCGCCGCAGGCTCGCCGCGCAGTCGTCGGGAGGGGGGCCTGGAACCCCTTGTTTCCCGCGCCGGCCGGCTCATGCCCTGGAGCGGTGGCCTGCTGTTGGTGTTTCTGGTGGTGCATCTGGCCCAGCTGCGCCTGCAGCGCCCCGCCCCCGGCGAGGAATTGGCCGCCCTGGGGGCGATCCTGCACCAGCCCCACTGGCTCGGCCTCTATGCCGGGGCTGGCCTGGCGGTGGCGCTCCACCTGGTCCATGGCCAGGAGAGTGCCCATCGGAGCCTGGGCCTGCTGGCTCCCGCCAATGCCCGGCCGATTCGCCTGGGCGGCCGGGCCCTGGCCCTGCTGCTCGGGGCCGGCTTCAGTCTGCTGCCCGTTGCCCTGCTGCAGCGGAGCCTGCCATGAGCGCTGCCTCTCCCCTGGATCCCCGTCTACCCGAGGGGCCCCTGGCCACCGCCTGGCAGCGCACCCGGGATGGCCTGCCGCTGATCAGCCCGGCCAATCGGCGCCAGCTCCGCATCCTGGTGGTGGGCAGCGGCCTGGCGGGATCCTCAGCCGCGGCCACCCTGGCGGAGCAGGGCTATCCGGTGTCCCTGATCACCTACCACGACAGCCCCCGCCGGGCCCACTCGGTGGCGGCCCAGGGGGGCATCAATGCCGCGAAGAACTACGCCAATGACGGCGACAGCGTCGAGCGACTCTTCCGCGACACGGTGAAGGGTGGCGACTTCCGGGCCCGGGAGGCCGGCTGCCACCGGTTGGCGGAGCTCAGCACGGCCATCATCGACCAGTGCGTGGCCCAGGGGGTGCCCTTTGCCCGGGAGTATGGCGGCACCCTGGCCACCCGCAGCTTCGGCGGCACCTTGGTGAGCCGCACCTTCTACGCCCGGGGCCAGACCGGCCAGCAGCTGCTCTATGGAGCCGTGCAGGCCTTGTTGCGGCAGGTGGCGCTGGGGCGGGTCACCCTCCTGCCCCGACGCGACATGCTGGAGCTGATCACGGTGGATGGGGTGGCCCGGGGGGTGGTGTGCCGTCACCTGATCAGCGGTGAGCTGGAGGTGCATACGGCCAACGCTGTGCTGTTGGCCAGTGGTGGCTATTCCAATGTCTACTATCTCTCAACGAATGCGGTGAAGAGCAACGCCAGTGCCATCTGGCGGGCCTATCGCAAAGGCGCCCTCTTCGCCAATCCCTGCTTCACCCAGATTCACCCCACCTGCATCCCCAGCGGAGATGCCTACCAGAGCAAGCTCACCTTGATGAGCGAAAGCCTCCGCAATGATGGACGGGTGTGGCTCCCCCTGGTGGCGGGCGATCCGCGTCCGCCGACGGCCATCCCGGAGCAGGAGCGCGACTACTTTCTGGAGCGGCGCTATCCCACCTACGGCAACATGGTGCCTCGGGATGTGGCCTCCCGTCGGGCCCGGGAGCTCTGCCTGGCGGGCCAGGGGGTGGGGCCAGGCGGCCGCTCGGTGTACCTGGATCTGGCCGACGCCATCCAACGTGATGGGACAGCCGCCATTGAAACCCGCTACGGCAACCTGCTGGAGATGTATGAACGGATCACGGGAGAGGATCCACGCTCCACGCCGATGCGCATCTACCCCGCCCCGCACTACACCATGGGTGGACTGTGGGTGGACTACCACTTGATGAGCAGCATCCCGGGATTGTTTGTGTTGGGGGAGGCCAATTTTTCCGAACATGGTGCCAATCGCCTGGGCGCCAGCGCCTTGATGCAGGGGCTGGCGGATGGCTATTTCATCGCACCGGCCACCGTGCCGGCTTGGCTGGCCGGTGCGCCCCAGCCGGAGGTGGGGGTGGAGCATCCCGCCTGCCGCGAGGCCCTGGCCACCGCCCGGGCGCGGTTGCGGGCCTTGCTGGTGCCCGGGGCTTGCGGTGAGGGGCGGCTCCCGGTGGATGGCTTCCACCGGGAGCTGGGTCTGCTGATGATCGAGGCCTGTGGCATCAGCCGCTCAGGGCCTGGGCTGCGGCAGGCGATCCAGACGGTGGCCGCCCTGCGCCAGCGCTTTGCCGAGCAGGGCGGCGTGGCCGCGGCGGGCGGCGTGGCCGCGGCTTGGGATCGAGGCGGCCGTGGCATCCAGGTTGAGCTGGAGAAAGCCCTGCGGGTGGAGGATTTCTTTGGCCTGGCGGATCTGATGTTGCGCGATGCCCTGGCACGGGAGGAATCCTGCGGTGCCCACTTCCGGGAGGAGCATCAAACCGCGGAGGGTGAGGCGCTGCGCGACGACGCCCGGTTTTGCCACATCGCCGCCTGGGCCTCTGGCGGGGAGGCCGCCCCCCGGCGCCACAGCGAACCCCTCCACTACACCACCCTCACGCCCACGGCTCGCTCCTACCGCTGATGGCCTCCAGAGCAGTGAATCCCTCCCCCCTGTCGCTCACCCTCACCATCTGGCGCCAGGCCTCGCCAGCCGTTCCCGGCCACTTCCAGAGCCATCGGCTGCAGGGCCTGAGCCCCGAGCTCTCGCTGCTCGAAGCCCTGGATGTGCTCAATGAGCGCCTGATCGTTGCGGGTGAGCCGCCCATCAGCTTTGACCACGATTGCCGCGAGGGGATCTGCGGCTCCTGCGGTTTTCTGGTGAATGGTCAGGCCCAGGGCCCGGCGGCGGCCACCAGCGTGTGTCAGCTCTACCTGCGCCAGTTTCGCGATGGCGAGGAGTTGGTGCTTGAGCCCTTTCGGGCGCGCGCCTTTCCGGTGCTGCAAGACCTGATGGTGGATCGCGCGGCCTTCGATCGCCTCCTGGAGGCGGGGGGCTACTGCTCGGTGAACACCGGCAATGCCCCGGAGGCCAACAGCTTGCTGGTGGGCAGGCAGCAGGCCGCGAGCGCCTTCGATGCGGCCACCTGCATCGGCTGCGGCGCCTGCGTGGCGAGTTGCCCCAATGCGTCTGCCAGCCTGTTCGTGGCAGCCAAACTGGCCCATCTCGGCCAGTTGCCCCAGGGCCAGCCCGAGCGGCGCCAGCGGGCCGAGGCGCTGCAGCGGCAGATGGAGCTGGAGGGCTTTGGCCGTTGCAGCTCCCATCTGGAATGTGAGGCGGCCTGCCCGAAGGGCATCTCCGCCGACTGGATCAGCTGGATGCATCGGGAGCGTTGGCCGGCCCGTTAGCCGAGGCGCCCTGGCGCAGGTCGCGCAGGTCGTCCACGATCAGCTCGGCTGCCCGTTCGGCCGCATCAAGAAACGGCAACAGGGTGCGCTGCGCTCCGATGAATTCCAGCTTCACCACCTCGGCCTCATCGTGGGCGGTGGCGATGAAGTGGCCCTGGAAGCCCGCCGATTCCAGGCCATGGCGAATGGCCGCGTTGCTCTCCAGCGAGGGCAGGGTGCTCACCACCACCGTGGCCGAGGACAGCGGCAGGGAGGCCGTGAACTCCGGGTCTTCCGAATCGCCGTTCTGCACCGGCAGGCCCTGGGCCGCGGCCAGCCGCAGGGCCTGGGGGTCGAAGTCGATGCCCAGGATCGCCAGATCATGGACGCGCAGCTGGCGCACGATCGCGCTGCCGTAGCGGCCCAGGCCCAGCAGCACCACATCCACCCGGGCGGGGCCACTGAGGCTGTCCTTGAGCTCACTGAACGGCGTTGCGCGCTGGAAGATGCGCAGCGGTTTTTCCAGCCAGGCATAGAGCCGGTCGGAGCCGAGGATCATGTAGGTGGAGAGGGCGATCGTGATCACACCCACCAGCGTGACCAGGCTCACTTCCGCCTCGCCGATCTGCCCGAGCCGCAGTCCGAGCGCCGCCAGGATCAGCGAAAACTCCGAGATCTGGGCCACGGTGAGACCGGCCAGGAACCCGGTGCGGCGCCGATAGCCCATCACCCCCATGATCGCCACCACGATCAATGGATTTCCCACCAGCACAAAGATCGACAGCACAACGGCGGGCCAGAGTTGCAGCCCCGCTGCGGAGAGGTTGAGGCCTGAGCCCAGGTCAATGAAGAAGAACAGCAGCAGAAAATCGCGCAGGCCCGTGAGGCGCGAGGCGATCGCTTCCCGGTAGGCGGTGGAGGCGATCGACACACCGCCGAGGAAGGCTCCCACCTCCTTGCTGAATCCCACCACATCAGCCAATGCGGCCAGCCCTACCGCCCAGGCCACAGCAAACAGCACCAGCAGTTCCTGGTTCTGGGCCAGGCGGCCCAGCAGCGGCGGCATCACCCAGCGCATCGTGGCAACGGTGCCCAGCACAAACGCCGCACCCACCAGCAACAACCGGATCGCCTGGGCGAGGAAGCCACCGCCGCCCTGCTCAGGGTTGAACGAGGTGAGCAGGATCATCGCCAGGATCACGGCGATGTCCTGCACCACCAGAAACCCCACGGCGATGCGGCCGTGCAGCGAATCGATCTCCCGCTTATCGGAGAGCAGCTTCACGATGATGATCGTGCTGGAAAAGGTGAGGCACACGGCGATATAGATCGCCTTCACCGGTGCAAAGCCAAGTCCGAGGCTGAGCAGAAAGCCGAACAGCGCCGTGAACACGATCTGCCCCAGACCCGTGGCCAGGGCCACAGGCCCCACGGAACGGATCAGGCCCACATCGAGCTTGAGGCCCACCACAAACAGCAGCACGGCGATGCCGATGCTGGAGAGCAGCTTGAGCTCACCGCCGCCTGAGGCCCAGTCCAGCACCGCCGGGCCAGCCACAATGCCCGTGAGGATGTAGCTGATGATCAGCGGCTGGCGCAGCTTCAAGGCCAGAGCCCCGATCAACCGGCAATCACCAGGATGGCGGCCAGCTCGTGAAACACGCTGCTGAAGGTCATGGAACACGGCCATGCTGCGGCCATGGTGACCCGGATTCGACTCCGGCCGGGGCTTGAGGCCGGGAAGTGATACGCCTGGTGATGCCTATGGATCTGCAGGTCGTGATCATCTGAGCCAACCTCTGACGGCTGTTCGTCGCCGCTGAGCCCATGGGAATCAACCTGGCCGTGCTGCTGGCCGGCGTGCTCCTGCTGCTGGGCATCGCCTCCAGCAAGTTCTCGGCCCGGCTTGGCGTACCCGTGCTGGTGCTGTTCCTCTCGGTGGGGATGCTGGCGGGTTCGGAGGGGTTGGGCCGCATTCCCTTTGAGAACTACGACCTGGCCAACAGCATCGGCAGCGTCGCCCTCGCCCTGATCCTGTTCGACGGCGGCCTGCGCACCTCGATCGCCTCGGTGCAGCGGGTGTGGCGGCCAGCCCTGGCGCTCTCCACCTTCGGGGTGCTGCTCACCTCGCTGATCACGGGTGTGGCGGCCGCCTGGGTGCTGCAGCTGCCGCTGCTGCAGGGGCTGCTGGTGGGCAGCATCGTGGGCTCCACCGATGCGGCGGCGGTGTTTTCGGTGCTGCGCAGCAGCGGCCTGAAGCTGCCCGAGCGGCTCACCGCCACCCTCGAGGTGGAGAGCGGCTCGAACGATCCGATGGCGATCTTCCTCACGCTCGGCCTGATCGGCGTGATCACCGGCACGGCTGATTCGCCCCAGGAACTGCTGGGGCTGTTTGTGGGCCAGTTCGGCCTGGGCACCCTGGCCGGGCTGCTCACGGGGCGCCTGGCCACCTGGGCCATCAACCGCATCAACCTCGACTACCCGGGCCTCTATCCCCTGCTGGCACTCGCTTTCGGTCTGGTGGCCTTTGGGCTGGCGGCGGTGCTGGGGGGCAGCGGCTTCCTGGCCGTCTACATCGCCGGGATCGTGCTGGGCAGCAGCTCCCTGGTGTTCCGGCGCGGCATCTTCTCCTTCCACGACGCCACCGCCTGGCTGGGGCAGATCGTGCTGTTCGTGATGCTGGGGCTGCTCAGCTTCCCCAGTCGCCTGGCTGCGGTGGCCTGGGAAGGGCTGCTGATCGCCCTGGTGCTGATCCTGGTGGCCCGGCCCCTGGCTGTGTGGGTGTCGGCGCTGCCGTTCCAGTTCCGCCGCCGCGAGCTCACCTTCCTCTCCTGGGTGGGGCTCAAGGGCGCGGTGCCGATCACCCTGGCCACCTTCCCGCTGCTGGCCGGCGTAGCCAAGAGCGGCCAGATCTTCAACGCGGTGTTCTTCGTGGTGCTGATCTCGGCACTCACCCAGGGCTGGTCGCTGCCGCTGGTGGCCCGCTGGCTGCAGATCGGCAGACCCGCCGATCCCACCCCGGCCCTGTCGGTGGAGATCAACGCCCTGCG
>JBJTWP010000200.1:0-3928 GCA_046081805.1 Cyanobacteriota bacterium | reverse complement strand
GGGCGGCCCCGGCCGTTGCCGGAGGGGCTGCCGCCATTGGCCGCAGCCGCCGGCTGCTCCACGGGCTCGGCGCCCACCAGCGCCACCGAATCGCTGCGGCCCCGGCCGCGCACCACGATCTGGCGGGCCACCAGCTCGGCTTTCACCGCGTCGTAGGTGGCCTCATCCCAGCCCAGGGCTTGGCGCAGCACCGGGTTCTTCACCGGGCTGCCGCTCTGCTCCAGCGCTTCGAGGAAGTCGTCGAGCAGCTCCTGATCGGGCATCGAGGGGCTGGGCTGTCTGCGGTGGGGTCAGTCTGCCTGGTTGGCTGCAGTTCTCGTCAATTCCACTGTCAGGGTTGGTCTTTGATCCAGGGAAGACATAATCCAGGGCCGGCAATCAGCTCGCTGCGCACCAGGCCAGCCGCTCGGTCCACGGCCCACCCCGCCTGCACCAACTGGAGTTGATCAGCCCTGTGGTGCCGCCCGTGGCCCCAGCCCCCTCACCAACCCCTGCGGCGCTGGCCCACGAGCTCGCTCGCCCTGCTGGAGACGGTGGATCGATCGACTCCTGCCTGGTTTCGAGGCGATCATGCTGTTGGCGGATCTCGCCGTTCCCTGTGACGACCCGCCAGACGGTCAACCCGCCAGACGGTCAACCTGGTGCTGGCCCATCCCACCAGGGTGGAACCTGGAAGCTCTGTTCACAGCGATTGGAGCAGAGCACGCTGAAGCAGGTGACGGCGCTGCTGCTGGCGGTGGGCTGCGCCTCGCTGGCGGGCTGCAGCACCCGCCAGAGCGACGAACTGGCCCTGCGGCGGGAGTTCGCCGTGCCCTGGGGAGCGCCGGTGTTGCGCTACGCGGCCTCACCGGCGCAGCCGGGCTGGTTCGGGCGCGAAGGGCTGCGGATCACCATGGTGTTCCAGCTGGATCCAGCCGCTGCTGAGGCCGTCAGGCAGGACGCCCGGCGCTCAGGGCAGTGGCGGCCGCTGCCGATCCCCACCGCGGAGCTTCAGCATCTGGCGGGCATCCGCACGGCGCTGGCGCAGCGGGCCCGCACGGCCCAGCTCACGGGCACGGCCCCGCAACCGCCTGGCACGCTTCCCAACCCCAGCGCCGGGCAGATGCTGAAGACCTTCCAATCCTCACTGCAGCCCCTGCCGCCACGTGGCTGGTATCAGATCCGCACGGCGGGAACCACCATCCTGTGGGCCCCCAAGACGATCCGCAGTCCCCTGACGGAGGACGTGAACGACTTCATGCTGGCTGTGCTGGATCCGGCGACGCGAACGCTCACGGTCCGCGTCAGCAGCTCCTACTGAGCCGTTGACCGCGAAGCCGCGGGCAGTTGAGCCCCCGGGAGCTGTCCGAGCTGTGGGGTTCGGGGCCGCGACCCCGCGACCGGTTCGCCTCAGGCAATCGCCGCGAAGCTGTCGCGGAAGGCGGCCAGGGTGGTGTCGATGTTGTCGTCGCTGTGGGCAAGGGAGGTGAACCCCGCCTCGAAGGCGCTGGGAGCCAGGTACACGCCCCGCTGAAGCATGGCGCGGTGCAACCTGCCGAAGCGCGCCGTGTCGGCCGCCTTGGCTTCCTCAAAGTTGCGCACTGGCCCGTTGCAGAGGAAAAAGCCGAACATGGCGCTGATCGAGCCGCCGCTGATCGGCAGGCCGGCCCCACGGCCAGCCTCGAGAATGCCGCTGATCAGCCGCTTGGTGGTGGCCTCCAGGCGCTCGTAGGTGCCGGGCTGTTTGAGCAGTTGCAGGGTCTTGATGCCGGCGGTCATGGCCAGCGGATTGCCGCTGAGGGTGCCGGCCTGATACATCGGGCCGGCCGGGGCCACCATGGCCATGATCTCGGCCCGACCGCCATAGGCCCCCACCGGCAGGCCGCCGCCGATCACCTTGCCCAGCGTGGTGAGGTCGGGGGTGATGCCGAAGCGGGCCTGGGCACCGCCATAGCTGATGCGGAAGCCGGTCATCACCTCGTCGAACACCAGCAGGGCACCGTTCTCCTTGCTGAGTTCGCGGATGCCCTCCAGGAAGCCGGGCACCGGCGGAATGAAGCCGGCATTGCCCACCACGGGTTCGAGGATCACGCCGGCGATCTCACCGGGGTTCTCGGCGAACAGCTTCTTCACCGCATCCAGGTCGTTGTAGGGGGCGGTGAGGGTGCTGGCCGCAGTGCTGCGCGGCACGCCGGGGGAGTCGGGCAGGCCAAGGGTGGCGACGCCCGACCCGGCCTTGACCAGGAACATGTCGGCGTGGCCGTGATAACAGCCCTCGAACTTGATCACTTTCTCGCGGCCGGTGAAGGCGCGCATCAGGCGCAGCACCGACATGCAGGCCTCGGTGCCACTGTTCACAAAGCGCACCATCTCCACCGAGGGCACCGCGTCGATCACCATCTCGGCGAGGGTGTTCTCCAGCTCGCAGGGGGCGCCGAAGCTGGTGCCCTTGTCGAGGGCCTCGTGCAGGGCGCTGATCACCTCGGGGTGGGCGTGCCCGCAGATGGCAGGGCCCCAGCTGCCGATGTAATCGATGTAACGATTGCCGTCCACATCCCAGGCGTAGGGCCCCTTGACGCGATCAAACACGATCGGCTGGCCCCCCACGGAGCGGAAGGCCCGCACCGGCGAGCTCACCCCACCGGGCATGAGCTGCTGGGCGGCGCTGAAGATCTCCTGCGAGCGGGTGGTGTTATGGGCGGTAGCCAAGACGGGAGCCGAGGACAAGGCGTGATCCGCAGACGGGGGGGACAACCTTGCCCATCCTGACCCAGAGTCGGCCTGCATCGCGCAACGTGTCCCCAGCCATGGTCGCCGAAGCGTCCCCCTCCGCCATCGACTGGTCCGCCCTGGAACGGCAGTTGCGCCGGCTGCTTCCCCCCCGCGCGGTGGTGGCGGCCCGTCAGGAACTGCTGGCCTACGACTGCGACGGCCTCACCCTGGAGCGCCATCAGCCGCCGCTGGTGGTGCTGCCGGACACCACGGAGCAAGTGGCGGCCGCCGTGAAGCTCTGCCATGAGCTCGGCGTGCCGTTCGTGGCGCGGGGCAGCGGCACCGGCCTCTCCGGCGGTGCCGTGGCGGAGCAGCCGGCCCTGGTGATCGCCACCAGCCGCATGCGCGCGATCCGGTCGGTGGATCTGGCCAACCGCCGGGTGGTGGTGCAGCCCGGCGTGATCAACAGCTGGGTGACCCGGGCGGTGGCCGGCGACGGCTTCTACTACGCGCCGGATCCCTCCAGCCAGGTGGCCTGCAGCATCGGCGGCAACGTGGCCGAGAACTCCGGCGGCGTGCACTGCCTGAAGTACGGCGTCACCAGCAACCACGTGCTCGCCCTGGAGGTGGTGCTGCCCGATGGCACCGTCACCCAGCTGGGCGGCGAGCTCGACGAGATGCCGGAGCTGGATCTGCGCGGTGCCTTCATCGGCAGCGAGGGCACCCTCGGCATCGCCACGGCGATCACCCTGCGGCTGCTGCAGGCCCCCCAGAGCGTGGCGGTGCTGCTGGCCGATTTCAGCTCGATGGAGGCGGCGGGAGAGGCGGTGCGGCTCGTGACCGCCGCCGGGGTGCTGCCGGCCGGCATGGAAATGATGGATCGCCTCACGATCGAGGCGGTGGATGATTACTTCGGCCACGACGAGTATCCCCGCGATGCGGCGGCGGTGCTGCTGATCGAGCTCGATGGCCAGGAGCGGGAGGTGACCACCGCCATGGCCCTGGCCACGGCGCTCTGCCACCAGGCGGGGGCCCGGGCCGTGCGCCAGGCCCTCGATCCGGCGGAGCGGGCCCTGCTGTGGAAGGGCCGCAAGAGCGCCATCTCCGCCCTGGGCCGCAGCTACCCCAGCTACTACCTGCAGGACGGCGTGGTGCCCCGCAGCGCCCTGCCACGGGTGCTGGCGGCGATCGAGCAGCTCAGTGAGCGCCATGGCCTGCCGGTGGCCAACGTGTTCCA
>JBJTWP010000199.1:0-15916 GCA_046081805.1 Cyanobacteriota bacterium | reverse complement strand
GGCGGCCAGGTGCGTCTTGATCGGCCGGCGCAGCGGCGGCGGCGTAGTGATCAGGCTCATCTCGCGCACGCCCGAGAGGCTCATGTAGAGGGTGCGCGGGATCGGCGTGGCGGAGAGCGTCAGCACGTCCACGTCCTTGCGTAGCGCCTTGATCTTCTCCTTCTGGTTCACGCCGAAGCGCTGCTCCTCATCCACCACCAGCAGCCCCAGCTGCCGGAAGCTGGTGCCCTTGCCCAGCAGCTGGTGGGTGCCCACCACCACATCCACCGTGCCTGCCGCGAGGCCGTCCTGGATCGCCTTGCGTTCGGCCGCGGTGCGGAAGCGGTTGAGCAGGCTCACCTTCATCGGATAGGGCGCGAAGCGCTCCGAGAGCGAGCGCCAGTGCTGCTGTGCCAGCACGGTGGTGGGGGCCAGCATCGCCACCTGCTTGCCGGCGGTGACGGCCTTGAAGATCGCCCGGATGGCCACCTCGGTCTTGCCGAAGCCCACATCGCCGCACACCAGCCGGTCCATCGGCTGCCCGTTCTCCATGTCGCGCTTCACCTCGGCGATCGCCTTCACCTGATCCGGCGTGGGTTCATAGGGGAACGACTCCTCCAGCTCGCTCTGCCAGGGCCCGTCGGGGGGGAAGGCGAACCCCGGCGCCTTGTGGCGCTCGGCGTAGAGCTTCACCAGATCCACCGCCACCTTGCGCACGGCCTTGCGGACCCGTTCCTTGGCCTTGGCCCAGGCCGTGCCGCCCATGCGGTTCAGCTCGGGCGGGGTGTTGCCGGTGGCGCGGTAACGGCCGAGGCTGCCCAGCTGGTCGGCAGCCACCCGCAGCAGCCCATCGGCGTACTGCACCACCAGGTAGTCGCGGGACTCGCCGCCGAGGGCGAGCTTCTCGAGCCTGAGGAACCTGCCGATGCCGTGGTTGCGGTGCACCACGAAGTCGCCGGGGCGCATCTTGTTCGGATCCACGGTGCGGCTGGCGGCCTTGCGGCGCCGGCGCACGTAGCCGCTGGCGGCCAGGGCGTGCTGGCCGAAGAATTCCCGGTCGGTGATCAGCACCAGCCGCCAGGCGGGCAGCTGCAGCCCCTCCAGTTCAGCCGTGCCCTTGAGCTTGAGGGCCACCGGTGTGCCCTGTTCCACCAGCCGCTCGATCGCCGGCGTGTCGCCGGGGTTGGGCACGAAGCGTGCCGGGCACTCGTGTTCCTCCAGCAGGGCCACGGCGCGGCTGGGCTGGGCCGACACCAGCCACACGCAGGTCTTCTCGCTCTGGAAGCCCTTGATCAGGTCGGCCAGCTTGCCGAAGGCGTTGGGGTGGGCCGGCACCGAGCGGCTGGCCAGGTTGAGGCCATTCGGGTGGCTGTCGGTTTCGTGCAGTTCCGCCAGATCGAAGCCGGCAAACGCCTCCAGCGCCTCCAGCGCCCGGTCAGGGCTGCGGTGCAGCCCTGGTGGCAACAGGGCATCGGCCTCGTGTTCCGCGATGCCCAGTTCGCTGAGCACCTCGAGGCGGTGGTCGGCGGCGTGGTCGAACCACTGCTGGCCGTGGGAGAGGCAGTGGCGCCGCCCATCCACCGCCACCAGGGTGTGGGGGCCCAGGTAGTCGAGCAGGCAGGCGGGCTCGCTCCAGGCCAGCCCCATCAGCCGCCGCATCCCCTCCGGTGTGCCGCCCTCCAGCAGCTGCTCCAGGGCTTCGGCGCTCAGCAGCTGCTCCAGCCCATCCGGCATCGCCTCGCGCAGGGCCTCGGCCACCAGCGGGCCGTAGCCCGTGGGGGTGAGGCGCATCACCTCCACCGGATCCAGCGAGCGCTGGGTGGCGGGGTCGAACTCCCGCAGCCTCTCCAGGTCTTCCCCGAAGAACTCCAGGCGCACCGGCAGCTCGGCGCTCACCGGGAACACATCCACGATGTCGCCGCGGCGGCTCCAGCTGCCCTCCTGCTCGATCGTGCTGACGCGCTCGTAGCCCAGGCGGGTGAGCGTTGCGGCCAGCTGCTCGAGCTCCACCCTGTCGCCCCTGCGCAGGGTGAGGCACTGGGCCTTCAGGGCCGCCGGGGGCGGCAGGTGGGGCTGCAGGGCCCGTTCGGTGGCCACGATCGCCAGCCGGTTGGCCGCGGCGCTCCCGTCCAGCAGCTCGCTGAGCACCTGCAGCTGCCCCCAGGTGATCTCGCTGGTGGGATCGAAGGGCTCGTAGGGACTGCCCTCGCTGGTGGGATAGAGCTGGCTGCTGCTCCAGCCCATCAGCTCCAGCAGCGCCGCCCAGCGGCCCGCCTCCTCCAGGGTGGGCACGATCACCAGCAGGGGCTGGTGGCCGGCGGCCGCCAGGGCGCTGCTCACCAGGGCCCGGGCCGCCCGGCCGGCGCCGCTCAGCCGCAGCCGTTCGGGGCGGTGCATCCGGGCGCGCACCTCTCCGGTGAGGGGCGCCTGCTGCAGCTGGCGCACCAGGGGGGAGAGGGGCATCGCGGCGGCAGGTCGGCGGCCACCGATTGTGGCAAGGGGCAACAGACTGGGGGGCGCTTCCTTCAGGCGTCTGGCCATCCTCCGTTGCCCCTATTGCCGTGAGCTGCCGCTGCGGGTGCTGCGCGGCGCCGACGGTTCCCTGCTCTGCGGCCATTGCGGCGATCCGCTGGAGCGGGTGCCCCTGGTGCGCCCTGGTCCGGCGATCGCCGGCGCCCTGGTGCTGGTGGCGCTGGTGGTGGCGGCCTTGCCCCGCAGGACTGCCCAGTTCCCCGGGGCCCTACCTGGCGGGCCGGTCGTGGCGCACCCTCCGCTGGTGCAGGCCCTGGCCGCGGCCCAAGGGCCTCCAGGCCTGATCGGGATCAGCGAGGCCGCTTTGCAGCAGCAGCTGGCCGAGGCCGACCGCTCCTGGATTCCCAGGGCTGAGCCGCTGCCCGACGGCCGCATCCGCTACCTCTACAAACGGCGGGCCGGCGAGCCGGAGCTCTCCATTGAGGAGCTCAGGGCGATGATCGCGTCGCCCCCCAGCTTCGAGCGGGAGCGCCAGGTCATCTGGCAGCTGCTGGAGGTTCTGCGGCGGGTGGGGGTGCGCATCGAGCTGAGCGCGCCCCGCAAGCCCGGTGCCGCCGGGGAGTGGGATCCGGCCCTGCGCACGATTCGCATCCAGCCGCGGGTGGTGGCCAAGGGCAGTCGCGAATTCGCCAGGGTGCTCAACCACGAGGCGATTCATGTGGCCCAGAGCTGCGGTGCCCGGGGCCGGCTGCGCAGTGCCCCAGAGCCCCTGGGATTGGGGGAACGGCTGCCCGGTCCGCTGGAGGCGGTGCTGGAGGAACCGATCTACCGCCAGGCCTCCCCCGCTGAGCAGCGGCTGGAGCGGGAGGCCTACGCCAACCAGCACCGGCTGGAGCTGGGCGCCGCCCTGGTGCAGCAGCACTGCCCGGCTCGGTAGCGGTCGGATCACTCCGTGTTCCGCACCATCCGCTCGCCGCGCTGGCCATCGCTGCAGCTCACTTGGTCGGCGGGGGCGCAGGGCTTTGGCTCACGGCGGCCCTGGATCGGCAGGCCCTGGCGCTTGAGATCCAGATGTACCCCCACGGCCAGGCCCACCAGGGTCAGCACGGCGATCACGGCGGGCCAGGCCGCCGGGGTGTTGTCGTTGGGTCGTGCCACAGGGGAAGACAGCGGGCGAGCCGTGGACGTGCTCGCCGCATCCTGGCCTGGTGGGGAAGATGGGGGCGCCACGACTGCGGCGCCCGCTCCGCGGAGGTCCGGTCGGTGTGAGGAGTGCCGGGCACGCGGCCTCCCTGTCTAGCCACGGCGGAGGCTGGGGGTCGCAGATTGTTTCTCGATATTGCGCGACGTTGTGGCGGCTCAGGCTCAGGGCCGCACCGCCTGTCCGCTGGCATGACAGCCGCTGGATCGAGGCTGGCCCCAGCGGCTGTTGCCGCCACAACAGCCCCCAGAATGGCGGTTCTGGCCAGATGGTTGCCGATGCGTCGTCCCCTCACCCTCGGAGTGGGCCTGCTCTTGCTCACCTTCACGCTCCAGAAGGACTGGGTGCGGATCAATTGGGACAAGATTCAGGGCGATCTGGGGCTGTACCAGGTGATCGACCCGGACACCAAGGTGTTCAAACGGCGGGAGTGACCACCCGACACTGAGCCATCGGGCTCAGAGGCCGATCAACTCGCCCTCCAGCAGCATGTTGAACTGCAGCAGCTGGGTATCACTCAGCAGCTGGCGGCTGCTCACCTGGAAGTGCTGCTCCAAAAACCCGCGTCCGCGGTTGCCATCCCAGGCCAGTTGAGCCAGCAGGGCATCGCACTGGCTCACCAGGTCGCGGCGCCGCAGGGGCACGGCGGCGTCACTGGGTTCGCTGCCCGCATCCAGCCCCTGGAGCGTCTGCAGGTAGGCCAGCAGGTCGGCGTAGCTGGTGAGTCGGCTGCGGCTGGGGTGCCCGAAGGCCCGCTCCAGGTAGCGGCTCTCCTGCTCCCGCCGCCAACCCAGTCGCCTCAGCTCCAGATCAATCTGGGCCAGTTCGCCGCTCCAATCCTCCGGATCCGGAGCAGGGGCCTGGTCAGGCTCCGCCCCTCGGGCTGCCGGCACTGCTTCAGGCAGGGTCTGCGGCTCTGGTTCGGCCAGGGCCTGCGGTACCTGCGATGCCGGATAGGGGACGGCAGCGCTGCCGGCCAGCGGCTCCTGGGACTGCGGCGAGGGGGCGTCCGCCGGGGTGAGCCGCACCTGGTTGGGCTGGTCGGGCTGGCCGCCCCCCGGGGCCTGGAGCGTCAGACGCTGTTGGAGCCGGGCCAGGGCGCGGTCCTCCGCTTCCTCGGCGCTGGCTCCCTCCCCCAGGCTGCTGCCCAGCAGCTCCCCACCCAGGCGAGCGGTGAGCTCCACCACCCGCCGGCCGGGTTCGGCATGCACCAGACGGGCCCGCAGCTGCAGGGGCGAAGGCGTGATGGGCAAAGGCTTGGACCGTGGTTTCTAGACTGGTTCCCTCGGGAATTTTGATGGAAGCCACCTCGATCGAATCGTTGTCGCCGCTGATTCGGGAGGCGGATCAGTGGGGCGAAGTGCTGCTGCTGCTGCCATTGCTGGTGGCGCTGGAGGCGGTGCTCTCCGCCGACAACGCCATCGCCCTGGCCGCGATCTCACGCCGTCTGCACGATCGCAGCCGCCAGGAGACCGCCCTCAACCTGGGACTGCTGCTGGCCCTGGTGTTTCGGATGGGGCTGATCGTGGCGGCCCGGTGGGTGCTCGACTTCTGGCCGCTGCAGCTGGCGGCTGCCGCCTACCTGCTCTGGCTGTGCGGCCGCCATCTGGTGGAGGTGTTCAGCGCGCCGCAGGAGGATGGGTCGGATCAGCAGGCACCGGTGCCGGAGGCTCTCCACGGGCCCAGCCATGGCGCGGCCAGCCTTGGCAGCGTGGTTGCCACCCTGGCCATCACCGACCTGGCCTTCTCCCTCGACAGCGTGGCGGCGGCCGTTGCCGTGAGTGATCGCCTCGTGCTGGTGATGGCCGGTGGGGTGATCGGCGTGATTGCCCTGCGGCTCACGGCCGAGCTGTTCATCCGTTGGCTGGAGGTGTTCCGTCATCTGGAGACGGCGGGCTATCTGGCGGTGGGCTTTGTGGGCATCCGCCTGCTGCTGCGGGTGCTGCTGCCCAGCCTGGAGCTGCCGGAATGGGCGCTGCTGCTGCTGGTGATCGGCCTGTTTGTCTGGGGTTTCTCGGTGCGCAATCCCGCGGCAGCCATGGCCACGGCGGAATCTGAATGATGCGGGTGGAGCTGCGGGCCATCGGCAGCGACCAGCTGCTGGATCAGCTGGAGGTGGAGAGCCTGGATGTCGTCCCCCATCCGGGTCGCTGGCTGCTCTGCGGTGAGCGCAGCTTTCTCGTGATGCAGCGCCGCCATCGGTACCGCCTCTGCGCCGGTCGCTACGAGCTGTGCTCCGTGGCGCTTCAGGTGAAGCCCCAGCGCCAGCCCCCTGATGCCCGCCCCTGGCGGGGCGGCTGGGTGATCGGTGATCCCCATTGCCGCTTCAATGCCCGCAGCCCCCTGCTGCGCTGCGCCGTGTTCCCCGATGGTCCCTGTGGGCGTTGCGCCCACTACACGCCCATCGGTGGCGGCAGTCCCGTGGCGGAATGACGCCATCACCGGGGGCGGGTGTGAGCCATCCGCGAGCCATCGTCGAGGGGCCCGCAGCGCCGACTGCTTCAGCACCGGACGCCGCACCTGCCGGTGGAGCAGCAGGTGTTTGGCCACTGGCATCGCGACAAGGTCGGAGCGGGAGAGTTGGATGGGGTGTCTGGCCTGCTGCTGCCGGCAGGCGGTCTGGTGGTTCGCACAACCCGCCGCGCCATCGGGTTGGGGCCCATAGGCTCAATTCAGGCCTAAGCCCCCAGGTTGGTGGAGCGCTTCTTTCTTGAGCTCGATCCGCCCCAGGAGGTGATGCGCCAGTGGCCCCACGTGGTGATCGTGGGGGGCGGCTTCGCCGGGCTCAAGGTCTGCCACGCCCTGGCACGGCAGCCGGTGCGCGTCACCCTGATCGACAAGCGCAACTTCAACCTGTTCCAGCCGCTGCTGTATCAGGTGGCCTCGGGGCTGGTGTCCCAGGCCGACGTGGCCTCACCCCTGCGCCAGATGGTGGGCCAGGCCCCCAACATCCAGATCCTGCTGGGGGAGGTGGTCGACATCGATGTGGAGGCGCGCGAGGTGGTCTTCAACGACCAGCGCTACGCCTACGACCAGCTGATCCTGGCCACCGGCTCCGGCAGCACCTACTTCGGGCGGGAGGAGTGGCGGCCGCTGGCGCCCCCGATGAAGATCCTCGAGCACGCCGATGAGATCCGCCGCCGCCTGCTGATGGCCCTGGAGGAGGCGGAGCAGACCCTTGATCGCGAGCGCCGCCGCTTCCTGCAGACGGTGGTGGTGGTGGGCGCCGGCCCCGCCGGCTGCGAACTGGCCGGCTCGCTGGTGGAGCTGATGCAGCGGGCCGTACGGCGAGAGTTCAAGCAGCTGCGGCCGGAGAGCTGCACCGTGATCCTGGTGGATGTAGTGGACCGGGTGCTGCCCACCATGGCTCCGGAACTGGCGGCCGCCGCTGCCGGCCATCTGCGCCAGGCGGGCGTTGAGCTGCGGCTCGGCACCAAGGTGGAGGCCATCGCTGCCGGACGGGTGATCCTGCGCAGCGCCCAGCCGCAGCCGGGCTCCCCGGACACCGACGGTCAGGACCAGGTGCTCGAGGCCGCCACCATCTGCTGGACCGCCGGGGTGCGCGCCTCACGGCTGGGCAAGCTGCTGGCCGAGCGCACGGGCTGCACGGTGGACCGGGGCGGGCGGCTGGTGGTGGAGCCCGACTTCTCCATTCCCGGCCATCCCGAGATCCGCGCCGTGGGGGATCTCTGCCACTACAGCCACACCCCCGGCGGCCAACCGCTGCCGGGCATGGCCGGTCCGGCGGTGCAGATGGGCGGCTGGGTGGCGCGCGACATCCTCAGCAACCTGCAGGGCACCAGCAGGGCGCCGTTCCGCTGGGTCGATCTGGGCAGCATGGCCGTGATCGGCCCCTGGTATGCCGTGGCCGACCTGCGCGGCTGGCATGTCACCGGGCTGGCGGGCTGGATTCTCTGGGCCCTGGCCCACCTGGCCTTCATTCCCGACACGGAGAACCGCATCGCCCTGTTCAGCAAATGGATGTGGCAGATCGCCACGCGCCAGCGCACCGCCCTGCTGATCACCGGCCGGCCCGACCAGCACCTCGGCGTGGATGTGGGGCTCTACCGGGCCGAGCCGATCGCAGGGCCTCGTGCTGAAGACTTGTCAAGTGGGCTCCAGCCCTGATTGGTCTTGGTGTTCATGCTGGTTGCGGCCATCAGCTCTTCTGATCAACCGAGTTTTCCCCATTTCCCCGGAGTTTTCCCCCGTTTTGGTAGGTGTTTTCCACAGGAGCTGGAAGCAAGACCCATCGCGCCATGGGCCACGGGCCCTGGCATCAGGGGAAAGTGAGCCCTCCCCTTGACGGCTGGGACACCTGCGCTAAGTAGCCCCGACGACGCAGGCCGGGGCAGGGCAGAGGGACTGCCCGACAACCCATCCCGGCACGGGACCATGGATTCTCATCGGAAACCCGCATCGCCGACCATCCCCAGGGGGATCGATCCCGCCTGAAGCCAACTCAGGCCAGTCGCTCGTACCGCAGGGGCTCCCGACCCTCCAGCGCCAGACTCCAGAAACCGCCACCCAGCTGCCGCAGCCTGTCCAGCAGGGCTTCGGTGTCGCCACTGGCGATCCACTGGGCCTTGAGGGCTGGCAGCTCGTCCAGCAGGGGGGCATCGGCACCTCGGCCAGCAGCAGGCTGACCCGACCCGCTGCCCGCCGCAGCGGCGCCTGCTCACTGCGCTGCCACACCCGCACTAGCAGCTCCAGGGCCTGGCCGCGGCCCTCCTCCCCCGGATCCCCGTCGGAGGGCCGTGCCTCCCGCAGCGATTGGCCCTGCAGCGGCATGGCCCGCTGCCCGTCCTGCTCCAGCAGGGCCAGGGCGATCAGATACGGCGCTTCTGCCATGGGAGGAGCTCGAATGCTACCCCTACCTGGTCTCGCCAACAGGGCCGGCGGCGGGCTTGCATCCCAGCCGCCGCTGCCAGCCCCCCCTCAGGACTCCGGGTCGGCCGATGTCGTGGCCCAGGTCACCCGGGCCCAGTCGGCCGCGTCGATCTGGGGGAACAGGCCGTCTTCTCGGCGCACCCCCTCCAGCCAGACCTCCGGCAACGGGGCATTGGTGTTGATGGCATCGATCAGACGCCAGAAGCGATCGAGATGGCGCTCGATCCGTTCCTTCGCCAGTTCGGTGGTGGTGCCGGCCCGCAGGATGAAGCTCCAATCCGAACTCTGGGCCAGGAGCAGCTCACGGGCCGCCAAGTGGAGCAGTTCGCGCTGGCTGTGGCTACCCACCCCCTGGCTCACCCGCTGCACCATGGCCTGGGATGCCCGCTGCCACTGCGGCACGATCCAGGCGTTGGTGTCGTTGAGCCAGTAGTCGTGATAGCCCCCCTGGCCCCAGCTGCTGGGGGAGGGCCTGCAGACCTGCAGGGACTCCCCGCGGGCCAGCACATCGCGCAGATGCACCAGCTGCACCCCATGGCTGGCGGCCTGACGGAACAGGGCGGCCAGGAAGCGGGGCCCCTCAAACCACCAGTGCCCGAACAGTTCCGCGTCAAAGGGGGCCACCAGCAGGGGCCGACGTTCCATGGAGCCGGCCAGGGCGGCCAGCTCAGCACTGCGGCCCTGCAGATAATCGAGGGCATGGCGCTCAAGCTGGGCGTCAGCGGCGATCGGGTCATAGGGCTGCTTCCGGTCGAGGGCCGTGCCCTGGCCGGTCACGCGGTGCAGCTTGAGCCCCAGCGGGCGACGGCTGGTGATGCCGGCCTCCTCCAGGAGCTCCTCCGGTAGATCCCAGCCCAGATCCCGGTGGAATTCCCGGTAGACCCCATGACCTGGATAACCCTGGCTGGCGCTCCAGACCGGCAGGGTGGCCGTGCTGTCGCGCGCGAAGAACGCCACCCCCGCCGTGGAACAGATCGGCGCATACACCCCATAGCGGGGGCGCGGCAGGGCGTGCAACAGACCGTGGGCATCCAGCAGCGAGTAGCGCAGGCCGCAGCCCACCAGCTGCTGGTCGAGCCCCTCGTAATAGGCGCACTCCGGAATCCAGATGCCCAGCGGCCGCTCCCCCAGCTGGCGCTCGTGTTCCCGCAGCGCCGTGCGCAACTGGGCCCGCACCGCCTCTGGCACGGCCCGCAGTAGCGGCAGGTAGCCGTGGGTGGCGGCGCAGGTGATCAGGTCGAGTACCCCCAGCTGCTGCAGCCGCCGGAAGCGCGACACCAGGTCGCCGCCGCAGGCCTCCCACTGGCTGGCCACCGCCTTGAGCCGCTCTGCCAGATCGGAGCGGGCCGAGCTCAGGTGCTCCGGGGCCTGCTCCAGCAGTGCCAGCCGGATCGCCAGCCAGGGCAGGAAGCGGGCGTTGAGGGCCCGATCCGCCAGCAGCGAGAGCAGGGTGGGGGAGAGGCCCAGGGTGAGTCGCGGTCGCTGGCTGGGGTCGGCGGCGGCCTCCTCCAGCACGGCGAGCAGCGGCAGGTAGCACTCCTGCAGGGCCTGGAAGTACCAGTCTTCCTCCAGGGATCCGGGCTCGCTGGAGCGCACGTAGGGCAGGTGGGCGTGCAGCACGAGGGCCAGGTCGCCGCGGCCAGGCTCTGCCGGCTGCGCCTGGGGCTGGAGCGCTTCCAGCTGAAGGGCCTGGGCCTGACTGGCCTGGGGCTGACTGGCTGTCGGCTGAAGCGCCTCCGACTCAGATGGTCCGCTCGGCGGAGCGGTCGGTGATCCTGTCGGCGATCCGCTTGGCGGTCCGGTCCGCAGGCTCAGCATCGGCGTGACTCTGGACGCCATGGTGGGCCCGACTTGAGGCAACTTTAGGTGCATGGGATCGCCGGGGCCTGCCTAGCCTGGGCCGATGCAAGCCTGCCCGACCCGTCCCCTGCAGCTGGCCCTGGCCGTGGACGGTCACAGCATGTATTACGCCCAACAGAAGCTGGGCTGGTTCTTTGATCCCCGCCGGTTGCTGGCCTTGGCGGGCAGCCAACCCGGGTTGGAGCTGGGTTGCGCCTTCTGGTATGCCGGTCTGAAGGACCCCGGCGAACAGCGCCCCTTCCGGGACGCCCTCACCAGCCTGGGCTACACCGTGCGCACCCGCCCCCTGCGGGAACTGACGGGAGCAAGCGAGGAGTCGCGTTCCAGCGAGCCCCGTTCCGCTGAACCCCGCGCTCCCGAGCCGCGCCAGTTCGTGCGCGCCAACCTCGATGTGGAGATTGCCATCGATCTGCTCAGCGTGGCCCCCCGCACCGATGAGGTGTGGCTGCTGAGCGGCAGCCGCGATCTGGATCGCCTGGTGGAGGTGTTGCGGGCCCAGGGCCTCAAGATCACCCTGATCACCACCGAGGGCATGGTGGCCCGCGAGCTGCGCAACGCCGCCGACCGCTTCCTCGATCTCGCCAGCCTCAAGCCCGAGCTGGAGAAGCTGGAAGCCCCCGTGCTCTCGCGCTGAGGGTGGCGTTGCCGACGCGGCGCCCGTGGCAAGCACGGAACGCGCCGCTCACGGCATGCGCCACCCTCAGCGGTGCCTGGTTCCAGGAGTCCAACCGCCCCCCAGCGGCTGAGCGCCGGCCATTCCTGCCGGCTCCTGTTGGCGTTGAGAAGGCCTGAGCCCCGGCGTGGCCTTCTCAACGCCAACAGGGGCTGGCGCCCTGGGCTGCCGCTTAGAATCCACTAACTCATAGTCGTTCCGGATAAACCCCCGGAGGGGAGCGCACCACAGCTATGGCCCGCGATCCAGGCCGCGTCCTGATTTTCGACACCACGCTGCGGGATGGCGAGCAGTCGCCTGGCGCCAGCCTGAATCTCGAGGAGAAGCTGGCGATCGCCCAGCAGCTGGCGCGCCTCGGTGTCGACATCATCGAAGCCGGTTTCCCCTTCGCCAGCCCCGGCGACTTCAACGCCGTGCAGCGCATCGCCGCTGCCGTGGGCATGCCCGATGGTCCCGTGATCTGCGGGCTGGCACGGGCTGCCGCGGCCGACATCAAGGCCTGCGCTGACGCCGTGGCCCCGGCGGCCCGCAGGCGCATCCACACCTTCATCGCCACCAGCGACATCCACCTGGAGCACAAGCTGCGCAAGAGCCGCGCCGAGGTGCTGTCGATCACCGCCGAGATGGTGGACTACGCCCGCTCGCTCGTCGACGATGTGGAGTTCTCCTGTGAGGACGCCGGCCGCTCCGATCCAGAGTTCATGCATGAGGTGATCGAGGCGGCGATCAGGGCCGGCGCCACCACGATCAACATCCCCGACACGGTGGGCTATGCCACCCCGGCCGAGTTCGGCGAGCTGATCGCCGGCATCAATGCCCAGGTGCCCAGCATCGACCAGGCCGTGATCTCGGTGCATGGTCACAATGATCTGGGCCTGGCGGTAGCCAACTTCCTCGAGGCCGTGAAGAACGGTGCGCGCCAGCTGGAGTGCACGATCAACGGCATCGGTGAGCGCGCCGGCAATGCCTCGCTCGAGGAGCTGGTGATGGCGCTGCACGTGCGCCGCAGTTACTTCAATCCGTTCCTGGGCCGGCCGGTTGATTCCAGCGAGCCCCTCACCGGGGTGCGCACCGAGGAGATCACCAAGACCTCGCGCCTGGTGAGCAACCTCACCGGCATGGCCGTGCAGCCCAACAAGGCGATCGTGGGTGCGAACGCCTTTGCCCATGAGAGCGGCATCCACCAGGACGGTGTGCTCAAGAACCGCCTCACCTACGAAATCATTGATGCCCGCACGGTGGGTCTCACGGACAACCGCATCTCCCTGGGCAAACTGAGCGGCCGCAGTGCGTTCCGGGCGCGGCTGGAGGAGCTGGGCTACGGGCTGTCCCGCGAAGACCTCGACGACGCCTTCAGCCGGTTCAAGGAGCTGGCGGACCGCAAGCGCGAGATCACCGACCGCGATCTCGAGGCGATCGTGAGCGAGCAGGTGCAGCAGAACGACGACACCCGCTATGCGCTCAAGAGCGTGCAGGTGAGCTGCGGCACGGGCCTTCAGCCCACGGCCACCGTCACCCTGGTGACGGCCGACGGCGCCGAGATCACCGAGGCGGCCATTGGCACCGGCCCCGTGGATGCGGTGTGTCAGGCGCTCAATCGCCTGGCCCAGGTGCCCAATGAGCTGGTGGAGTTCTCGGTGAAGAGCGTCACCGAGGGCATCGATGCCATGGGCGAGGTGACGATCCGCCTGCGCCACCAGGGCGTGCTCTACTCCGGCCACGCCGCCGACACCGACATCGTGGTGGCCTCGGCCCAGGCCTTCGTGAATGCGCTCAACCGGCTGCTGGCCGGCGCCCACCTCCAGCCGCTCCATCCCCAGAAGGCCCCCCTGCCCCAGCTGGGTGATCTGCCCCTGGCCCAACGGCCACGGGTCTGAGGCGAGCGTCCCCCCCACCGCCCCAGCACTCCCCTCCGCCGTCCGCTCGCCGCCATGGCCCCCTCCGGCCCCGCCAAGCCCCGCCCATCCCTGGGGGTGGCTCTGCAGCTGGTGCTGCTGCTGGGGGCGGCGCTGGCGATGCTGGTGCCGCTGCTGTGGCTGGTGAGCACCTCGCTCAAGGGTCCGGCCGAGGACATCTTCACCAGTCCGCCGGCCCTGTGGCCGGCCCAGCCCAGCCTGGAGGCCTACCGGCGCCTGTTTGACGGCAGCCCGATGCTCACCTACCTGCGCAACAGCGCCATCGTCAGCGCCCTGGCGGTGCTGGCGAATCTGTTGTTCTGCTCCCTGGCGGCGTATCCCCTGGCCCGGCTGCGCTTCGCCGGCCGCGGCCTGGTGCTGGCGCTGGTGGTGGCCACGATCCTGATCCCCTTCCAGGTGGTGATGATCCCGCTCTACCTGCTGATGGTGCAGCTCGGGCTGCGCAACAGTCTCTGGGCCCTGATCATTCCCCAGGCGGCCACCGCCTTCGGGATCTTTCTGCTGCGTCAGAGCTTTCTGGCGGTGCCGGTGGAGCTGGAGGAGGCGGCCCGCTGCGACGGCTGCACAGCGCTGGGCGAGTGGTGGAACGTGATGATCCCCGCCGCCCGGGCCGACCTGATCACCCTGGCCATGTTCGTGTTTATCGGCACCTGGAGTGATTTCCTCTGGTCCCTGGTGATCCTTGACGACCCGCAGCTCTACACCCTTCCCCTGGGCCTGCAGCAGCTCTCCAGCAGCTTCTCGCTGGATTGGCGGCTGGTGGCGGCCGGCTCGGTGGTGTCGATCCTGCCGGTGCTGCTGTTGTTCATCGCGCTGCAGCGCCACATCCTTCCCAGCGCCAGCGGCGATGGGGTGAAGGGGTGAGGGCTCGGTGAGGGCTCAGGGTGTCTCGGGCTCGGTCTTCAGCGGGGGCAGCGGTGGGGTCACCGGTTCGGCCGCTCGGGCCTGGGCCGCAGCGCGCAGCTGGCGCAGTTCACGATGGAGCAGGCTGTTCTCGGCGCTGAGGGCATTCACCCGGGCCGCCGAGCGTTCCAGCACCTGCAGACGCGCCACGGCGGAGCGCAGCTGCTGCTCAAGTCCGGTGGTGCGGTCAAGGGCGCGGGCATTCTCCAGCCCCTGCACCCGCTGTTCCAGCAGCCGGAGGTTGGCGCTCTGCTGCCGGCCCTTGCCGAGGATCACCACGAACAGCACCACCAGCAAGGTGGTGAGCCCGGCCTGGAGCCAGTTCACCCATTCGGGCATCACCGGCAGGGAGTTGTTGCGCTCGGAGTTGGACACCATCGCGGCTGCCGTTCACCAGGGGGAGTGACCCATCCCTGATCCTGCCTGCCCCCCAGGCCGTTGGCCAGGATCGACTCCTGATCCGCAACGACAGCTGATCAACGTTTGCCGGCCGCTCTCCGCAGCAGTTCGGCTTCGGTGGCCGCGTACACCGCCTCGGCCTCCTCGGCACAGCGGCCGATGCAGGTCATGCCGAGCTTGCCGAACTCCGACAGGCAGCCCAGCAGATGGAACACGCTGCCCCGCAACCGCGCCGGGTCGTAGTGCAGGCCGGCCTCGGCCACGATGTCGATCAGGTCGATCGGCAGCAGGCCCCGCAGGCCCGGGGCGCAGAGGTTGTCGGTGGCGACGTAATGCAGGGGCTGGCCGGTGGGGGAGCGGTAGAGCCCGCTGCGCTGATCGAGCTGGCCGGCGGTGATGGCGCTGAGAGCCAGGTAGGGGTGGGTGGTGCCGCCCTGGCGCAGGTTCACCTCAATCGCCTGCACATCCCAGCGGTCGCCGAAGCGCCGGGCGATAAAGTCCACGGCGTAGCGCTCCAGGGCGCCTTCGGCCGCAAGTGCTTCCCCCACCGCCTGGCCGTGGCGCATCAGCTCCAACCGATAGGCATGCTCACAGGGAAAGTGACAGCCCAGATAGGTTTGACCGCTGACGCCGCCCAACACCTGCTCGTGGGTGGAGAGCACCTCCACCGCAGGGGGCGCGCCAGGGCCGCCAGGGTGAATCGTGCCCTGCACGCTCGGGGAGTTCAGCTGCTCGCCACCCTGCAGCCAGGCCTCCACCAGCGCCCCCTGCTGCTCCAGCAGCGTGCGCCAGCTGGCGGCCGGCATCGGCAGCGCCTCCAGGACATCCCGCAGCAGCTGGCGTCGCCCGGCCCCGCTGCGGTCGGCCAGCTGCAGAGGCAGCAAATCCAGAGGTGCATTGCCCTCGCCACTGAAGCCCTCGTTGAGCTTCACCACACAGCGCTCCAGCCCGGGGTGGGCCTCCCAGAGCTCGGCCGTGGCTTCACAGAGGTCGTCGAGGTTGTAGGCCAGGGTTGATCCGGGCGGATGGGGGACGCCGCAGCGGGCGAAGAGCTCACGACTGCCGGCCTTGCTGCCCCAGTGGCCCAAGGCTGGATCGGTGCCCAGCAGCGGGATCTGCAGCCGCTCGGAGAGTCGCTTCTCCAGATCCGTCACCACAAAGCAGTTGATGAAGCTGCGCCCCGGGCGCAACCACTCAGCGATGCGGCTCAGCAGGGCCGGTCGCTCCAGCAGCCTTTCGGTGAGGGGCCGGTCGGAGGCGTCGTCGGTGTCCACCAGATGCAGGCGTCGCCTGGCATGGGAGGTGGGCACGCCGGGCAGCAGTTCCAGCACCGCGTCCACCACCAGCTCCGCCAGGGGCTTGCTGGTGGCATACACCATGCGCACCCCTGGATCCCGCAGCCGGATCAGCGAGAACAGCTGGCGCTCCTCGTAGTGGTGGGCCCCCTCCACCAGGGCCATCTGGTGGCGGTCCAGCGACAGTGACGGCACCATGAGCACATCCACATCCAGCCCCGCCGGCCCGATGGTGGGATTGCCCCAGGCCGGCTGCAGCTGCGCCTGCAGTGCCCGGAAGCTGGGGCGGCTGGCCGGCACGCTCATCGCCAAACACGCAGGGTTGGTC
>JBJTWP010000198.1:0-5409 GCA_046081805.1 Cyanobacteriota bacterium | reverse complement strand
CCCGTCGTCGAGATGCAGATCGAGCGCTCAGAGCGGAGAACGAAGCAGCTCGAGAACGAAATCGAGCTGCTGAAGAAAGCCAGAGTGCAGATCGAGAAAGAAATCGAGCAGCTGAAGAAAGACAACGCGTTGCTCAAGTGGATGCACTCCGAAATCGACTTGATCGAGGCCGACTTGCCTTCCAGCTCGACCCCTCCGCCATCAATCGCCGCAAGCTCCAGCGACTGTTGCGTCTGCTCAACAGCCCAGCGGTCACAGCTGTTTCGCGGTTGAGCTCATGCCACGGCCTCCAGCACCTGCCGAAGCGCCTGCCGCCAATGCAGCGCAGGCAGATCCAGTACTTGGCGCGTCGCCGAGCAGTCCAGCTGCGAATAGCTGGGTCGCTGGGCCGGGGTGGGGTAGTCGGCAGTGGTGATCGGTGTCACGGCTGCCATCTTCTCCAGCAGCCCCAGCTCCACCCCCAGCTCGCCCACCGCCACGGCCACGTCGAACCAACTCGCTGCTCCCGCGTCACTCCAGTGCAGCGCCGCCGGTAGCCCGCTCGGTGTATCCATCACTGCTATCGCCCGCCAGCAGGCCGTCGCCAGGGTGAGGGTGCTGGTGGGGCAGCCCACCTGGTCTTCCACCACCCCCAGGGCCTGGCCCCTGGCGCCGCGCTCCCGGTGCAGCCGCAGCATGGTGAGGGCGAAGTTCTTGCCCACCGGCCCCATCACCCAGCTGGTGCGCAGGATCACGCCCCTGGCCACACCGCCATCGCCGGCCGCCGCGCCCAGCAGCTCCTCCACCGCCTCTTCCCCCGCAGCCTTGGTCGCGCCATAAACGCCCAGGGGATCGCGGCTCTGCTCGGGCCGGTAGGGGCTGCCCTGCTGGCCGTTGAACACAAAGTCGGTGCTCACCTGCAGCAGGCGGCCGTCCGTGCCTGCCAGGGCTTCGGCAAAGGCCCGCGGCGCCCCGCCATTCACCGCCAGGGCCAGCTCCGGTTCGCCCTCGGCCCTGTCCACCGCCGTGTAGGCACCGGCGTTGAGCACCCAGTCGGGCCGGCGCTGGTGCACCGCCGCGCGGCAGGCGGCGGCATCGGCCAGATCCAGGGGCAGCAGGCCCGTGGCGGGATCACCGCTGCGGCTGGTGGCGATCAGCTCCACCCCCCCAGGAACCTGCTGACGCAGGGCCTGGCCCAGCTGGCCGGCGGCGCCGGTGAGCAGGATTTTCATGGAAACACCTCCCCGGCCGCCAGCGCCTCAGCCAATGTCGGTGCGGCGGCGTCCTTGTCGGCCAGCAGCGGCGCCACGCCTCCGAGGCGATCCAGCGGCCAGGCGATCGCCAGCTGGGGGTCATTCCAGCGCAGGGAGCGCTCGCAGCTTGGGCTCCAGTAGCCGCTGGCCTTGTAGAGCACCTCGGCGGATTCGCTCAGGGTGAGGAAGCCATGGGCAAACCCCACCGGCACCCACAGCTGCCGCTGGTTGTCAGCGCTCAGGTCCACCGCCACCCACTGGCCGAAGCTGGCTGAGCTGCGGCGCAGATCCACCGCCACATCCAGGATGCTGCCCACGGGGCAGCGCACCAGCTTGCCCTGGGGTTCGGGCTCGAGCTGGTAGTGCAGGCCCCGCAGCACGCCCCGGCCGGAGCGGGAGTGATTGTCCTGCACAAAGCTGATCGACTGGCCCACGGCCGCGTCGAAACGGCGCTGGTTCCAGCTCTCCATGAAGAAGCCCCGCCCATCCCCGAACAGCTGGGGGGTGACCAGCAGTGGGCCGTCCAGCCGCTGGCCGCCGCTGCTGCTGAGCGCCTCAACCCGCATGGTGCCGCTCCAGGCTCTGCTGCAGGGCCCCGTGGTCACTGGTGCTTTCCTGGAGCAAGCGCAGCAGGTAATCGCCGTAGCCACTTTTGCAGAGCGGTCGCGCCAGCTGCTCAAGCTGCTCGCCACTGATCCAGCCCTGCCGCCAGGCCACTTCCTCCGGACAACCCACCTTCAGGGCCTGCCGCTTTTCCAGGGTGCGGATGTAGCTGCTGGCCTCATGCAGCGAATCGCAGGTGCCGGTATCCAGCCAGGCCATGCCGCGACCCATCAGCTCCACCCGCAACTGGCCCTCCTCCAGATACTGCCGATTCAGATCGGTGATTTCCAGCTCACCGCGGGCGGAGGGCCTCACCTGTCGGGCCCGCTCCACCACGGTGTGGTCGTAGAAGTAGAGGCCGGTCACGGCATAACTGGAACGGGGTTCGGCGGGTTTCTCCTCAAGGCTCAGCACGCGCCCGGCAGGGTCGAATTCCACCACGCCGTAGCGCTCCGGATCGCGCACCGGATAGGCATACACGGTGGCGCCCCTGCTGAGGCGCTGGCTGGTGGCCAGCTGGGGCACCAGGTCGTGACCATGAAACAGATTGTCGCCCAGCACCAGGGCGGCCGGCGCGCCAGCCAGGAAGGCTGCGCCGATCAGGAAGGCCTGGGCCAGCCCATCGGGGCTGGGCTGCACCGCGTAGTGGATCTCCATCCCCCAGGCACGGCCATCCCCCAGCAGCCGTTGGAAGGCTGGCTGATCGGTGGGGGTGGTGATCACCAGCACCTGCCGGATGCCCGCCAGCATCAGCGTGCTCAGGGGGTAGTACACCATCGGTTTGTCGTACACCGGCAGCAGCTGCTTGCTCACCGCCTGGGTGATCGGATGCAGCCGCGTGCCGCTGCCGCCAGCCAGGATGATCCCCCTGCGCTGCAGGCTGAACATGGTGGTTGGTCGCCGGGGCCTCCATCCTCTCCGTCGGCGTCGCCTCCGCTCGGCCTGCTCAAGGCTTTTGGTCGGCCCATGACGCAATCTGACAACCTGCCTGCGACGTGGTTGATGGCCAAGCACCCCCCGCGGTTGATCAGCCCCGAGCCAGCCCAGCCCACAGCGGCCTCCAGCGCGGCGCTGCAGGCGGCTTACCACGACCTTGCCGCAGCGGAGCCGGAGGTTTCCAGCACCGCGCCGTGGTTGCATCACTACTGGCAGCATCACGCCAGCCGGCTGGCCTTTGATCTGGATGCGGTGCGGGCTCTGGCTCCCCCCGGCACCACCATCATCGAGGCCGGCAGTCTGCCGCTGCTGCTCACCCTGGCCCTGAGCCGCAGCGGTTACCGGGTGGAGGGCACCGATCTGGCTCCCGAACGGATGGCCGCCAGTCTCGATCGCCATCGGCTCCAGGTGCATCGGCTGAACCTGGAAACCGAGCCCCTGCCCTTCCCAAGTCGTCACGCCACCCTCGTGGTGTTCAACGAACTGTTTGAACATCTGCGGCTCGACCCCATCCACACATTGGAAGAAGTGCGGCGGGTGTTGGCCCCCAACGGCCGACTGCTGCTCTCCACCCCCAACCTGCGCTCGCTGCCAGGCCTCAAGAACCTGCTGCTCCACAACCGGGGCTGGGCCTGCTGCGCTGACCCCTACAGCGAATACATGAAACTGCGGCAGCTGGGCCACATGGGACACGTGCGTGAGTACACCTCGCGGGAGGTGGTGGAGTTTCTGGAGGCGGTGGGGTTCCGGGTTGAGCAGGTGGTGTTTCGCGGCTGGTGCGGTGGCCGGTGGTCGCGCCTGGTGGAGCGGGCCGTTCCCAGCCTGCGGCCCTATCTCAGCGTCGTCGCATCACCGGGCCATTCCTGATGCTGAGCCCCTCGCTGGGGGTGGTTACGGCGGTGCGCAACCGCCGTGAGCATCTGAGCATCTCAGCGGCCCTGCTGAGCCGCAGCCCCAGGCACCAGCGCCATCTCATCGTCGACTGGAGCAGTGAGCCGCCCCTGCGGCCCAGCGAGCTTCCTGCCGATCCGCGCATCAGCCTGGTGCGGGTGGAGGGGGAGCGCCAGTGGTGGCACAGCCGGGCCTACAACCAGGCCATTCGGCACTGCCGCACCGACTGGATCCTGCGGTGTGATGCCGACTGCCTGCTGCATCCCTCCTTCTTCGCGGCGCTGCAGCTCAGGCCCGGCACCATCCAGGTGGTGAGCCTGCCCGGTGGCCTCCAGGGCGAATGCCAGCGCGAGAGCACTGGCCTGATCGCCGCTCCCCGCAGCAGTCTGCTGGCCCTGGGGGGCTTTGAGCCGCTGCTGGTGGGCTGGGGATTCGAAGACACCGACCTGCTGGAGCGGCTGTTTCTGGCGGGCCACGCCGTGGCGGCCCTGCCCGATGTCGGCATCGAGGTGTTGTCCCACAGCGATGCCTGGCGTCGCGGCGACCGTCGGGGCCTGCGGCGCTGGCTGCCGCCCCGGCTCGCCCTGGAGGCCAGCCATACCGCCAACCGGTGGATGGCGGGCTGGTGTCGTGAGCGGCCCGGCCGCAGGGATCTCATCGACCCTGGCCCGGGTTGCATCGCCGGGCTGCCTGCCGAGGCGTGGGACCAGCGTCAGCGCGCCCTGCTGGCCGGCACCCTGGCGGTGCTGATCGGCCGCTACGGCCGCCGCTGGGCGGCCAGGCTGCCGATCCGGCTGGTCGACGCAGCGGTCAGGCTGCTCCAGCTCGATCCGTTGGTGGTGCCGCCAGCCAGTCCAGCAGCGGCTGATCGCGAGCCAGGGGGATCCGGCCCTGGTGATTGAGGTCCGCCAGCAGCTGGCCGATGCGGATCAGCCAGCTGCGCCGTTTCCCGGCCCACGCACTCTGGTCCTGAAGCACCGGCACGCTGAGAAGGTCACGCCAGGCAGGACTGAGGCGCTGTTCTGCCAGGGCTGGATCACAGTGCTGCAGCAGCCGCCACAGGCTGCTCACCTGATCGCGCACCAGGTCTTCGTGGTGCACGATCAGCGGTTGCACCACGCGGGTGGCGTCGTGCAGCCAACGCAGATGGCGGTGGTAGTGATCCGCGCTCTCCAGCAAGGCCTCGGGATGGAGCAGGTGGGCCACAGGCCGGTGCTGGAAGTTGGGGGTGATGCCCAGGTCGTAGGCGCCACTGCAACGCGAGAGGTGATAGGAGGCCACCGATGCCGTCCAATCCCTGCGCAGCAACAGCAGCAGGCTGCGCTGATCCGGAGTGAGACATCCCGCGCTGGCGAGTTCCCGCTGCAGGCGGGGCCAGATTGAGGCGAAGGTGCCAGGTAGCTGGAACGGCTGCAGTTTGCTGCTGAAGAATTCGCTGCCACTGAGCCGGGAGCAGGCCCGGCGTTCCAACACCAATTGCCGGAGCCAGCGCCGCTGCGGCCAGACCCGATCTCCGCGCCAGCGCAACAGCAGGCGCTGCCAACGGGGCCGGGATCCCCAACGGCTGAGCAGGCTGCGGTAGAGGGTATTGCGATTGAAATACTCAGTGGGCATGCCATAGCCCAGGTGCCATAGCAAGCGGGCCAGATGGAAGGAACCTGCCCGTGGGGGCGCAAGGACCAACAACCCGCGAAGCGAGGGACTCAGCGGCAGGTTCGCCTGGGAAGAATCAAGCCACGGGGTTGAG
>JBJTWP010000197.1:0-7499 GCA_046081805.1 Cyanobacteriota bacterium | reverse complement strand
GCGGGCATCCCGGCGTTCGCCTACAAGGGCGAAACCCTGGATGAGTACTGGGCCTTCACCCACCGCATCCTCGAGTGGGGCGACGGCGGCACCCCCAACATGATCCTCGACGACGGCGGCGATGCCACCGGTCTGGTGATCCTGGGTGGAGAAGATGTTGCACGAGGCCCAGCGCACCTGGGCGCCCAGCGCCTGCAGCGTCTCGATCAGCACGGCCGTCTGGATCGTCATGTGCAGCGATCCGGCGATGCGGGCCCCCCTGAGGGGCTGCTCAGCGGCGTGCTTCACCCGCAGGGCCATCAGACCGGGCATCTCGGTCTCGGCGATGTTGAGCTCCTTGCGGCCGAATTCGGCCAGGCCGAGGTCGGCGATCACATAGGTGCTGGTGCTCTGCAGCGCAGGGGCAGAGCCAGTTGAGGCGGGGGTGGCCACCATGGGGAAAGGAATGGGTTGGGTTGACGGGTTGGCTGAAGGGTCTGGGTTGACCGTCTGCATTGAACGTTCAGGCCACTGCGACACCCTGAGGGGCAGGCAGGGCCGATGGGGGCAGTCAGCACGCTCCCGGCTGGGAGGGCGAGGCTGGGAATATCTGCGGAGACGCCGAGGCTTCGGGCTCGCTTGACATGGAATCTACAGGCAGCGGCCAGACCGACGCGGGGCCCGTCCCACCCCGGGAACTCGCCGACGCCGGGGCCACCCGGGCCCTCGGCGCGGAACTGGCGGAACGGCTGAGCGCAGCGCCCAGCCCCACCCTGCTGCTGATCGGCGATCTGGGGGCCGGCAAAACCTGCCTGGTGCAGGGCCTGGCCGCGGCCCTCGGCATCGACGAACCGATCACCAGCCCCACCTTCGCCCTGGCCCAGCACTACGCCGGCCGCGGCGGCGCCCTGGTTCACCTCGATCTCTACCGACTGGAGGAGAGCGCGGCGGCCGACGAACTCTTCAGCCAGGAGGAGGAGGAGGCCCGGGCCAGCTGCGCCATCCTGGCGGTGGAATGGCCCGAGCGGCTCAGCTTCACCCCAGCCGGAGCCTGGGCGGTGACCCTTCGTCATCTGCGGGATGGCGGCCCGGGCCGCCTGGCCTGGCTCGCTCCACCGGCCGCGCCGGCGGTGGCGGGGCCGCCTCAGTCCTGAAGGCAGGCAGAGGCCCGGGACCTCATCCACACCAGCAGATCGGGATTGACCCGGTCGTGGCAGTTCGCAGCGGGACTCATCCGGCGGAGACGGCGGTGGCTGTGCCCCGTGGGCCCCGTGCCAGCAGCGCCGCAATGATGCGGGTGTTGGCGGCGGGGAAAGGGTGGTGGGCCAGCTCGGCGGGCTCCACCCACTTCACCTGCTGGCAAGCCAGGGGCTGGGGTTCCCCGGAGAGCCAGCGGCAGAGATGCACCACGAAGCGCAGCCGCTTGTGGCTGTAGGCGTGCTCCAGCGTGATCAGCTCATCCCCCACCTCCACCGCGATCGCCAGTTCCTCCCTGAGCTCGCGGACGATGGTGGCCCGGATCGGTTCACCGGGTTCCTGCTTCCCCCCTGGAAACTCCCACAGCACCCCCAGCAGACCCTCGTTGAGCCGCTGGTCGATCAACACCTGGCCGGCCTGATTGAGCACCACACCCACCCCGATCACCTGGAAGGGCAGCTCGCGCGGGGTGTCCTTCACGGGATAGGCGGCGGGATCGCCGGCAGCGTAGGCAGCGCAGTGGTGGCGCCAGGGGCAGACCGGGCAGCTGGGGTTACGGGGCGTGCACAGCGTGGCCCCCAGATCCATCAGGGCCTGGTTGAACGCCCGGGGACGCCTGGGATCCAGCAGCCGCTCGCTCAACCGCCAGAACCCCTTGAGCTCTTGCGCCGGAGACCTGGGGCTGGCGATCAACCGCGCCAGCACCCGCTTGACGTTGCCGTCGAGGATCGGGAACGGCTGATCCCAGGCTGACGAGAGGATGCTGCCGGCGGTGCTGCGGCCGATGCCGGGCAGCGCCAGCCAACCCTCAAGGCTCCGGGGCCAGGGGTCGGCAACGCCATCGGAACCGGCAGCGCACCGGACATCGGCAGAGCCGTGGGAAGCAGCAGCGACTTGGGGGGTGCCGAGCAGCTCCCGTGCGCCCTGGCGCAGGCGCCGGGAGCGGGCGTAGTAGCCCAGTCCCTGCCAGTGCAGCAGCACATCCTGCTCGGCGGCCGCCGCCAGGATCTGCAGGGTTGGGAACGCGGCCATCCAGCGCTGCCAGTAGGGCAACATCACCCGGAGCTGGGTCTGCTGAAGCATCACCTCAGCCACCCAGATTGGATAGGGGTTGAGCGGCTCCCCAGGAGCCGGGCGTTGCCCTGCCGGGTTGAGCTTCCAGGGAACCCAGTGCCTGCCATGGACCTGCCACCACGGCAGCAGAGCCGCGCGCAGGGCCGGTGCCCTCTCAACAACCCGTGCCAGCTGATCCACTGCCTCAGCATCCAGTTGACAGCCGCTGGCGTTGGCGCCTTGGCAGACGAGCGGGCCCCAGACCAGCGCGGAGCTTCCGCGCTGGTCTTCAGCACTGGACCTGTTCAGCCCGCCACGTAGGCCTGAATGGAGTCGCTGATGCGACGCAGGTTGGCAAGGGCGTCGCGCTCGATGTTCCGCACCCGGTCGCGGCTGATCCCCAGCACCCGACCGATGGCGGTGAGGCTCATCGGTTCACCGTCCTCCGGCGTGTCGTCGCAGGGAATGCCGTAGCGCATCTTCAGCACCCGCCCCTGCTGCTCAGGGAGGCGATCCAGCAGGGCGCGCAGATCGCCCTTCATGCATTCATCGTTCACCCGATCCTCGGGCAGCTCCCCTTCCCCGGCCAGCAGGTCCAGCAGCTCGGTGTCATCGCCGTCGCCCACCTTGGTCTCCAGGCTCACCGGCAGCCGGGCCCGGCAGAGCAGATCCTTCACTTCCTCCTCCGGCAGCTCCACAAATGCCGCCAGCTCGGTGACCGTGGGGGTGCGGCCCAGCTCCTGGCTCAGCTCGCGCTGGCCCTTCTTGAGCTTGTTGAGGGTTTCGGTGATGTGGATCGGCAGCCGGATCGTGCGGCTCTTCTCGGCGATCGCCCGGGTGATGCCCTGGCGGATCCACCAGTAGGCGTAGGTGGAGAACTTGTAGCCGCGGGTGGGGTCGAACTTCTCCACGCCCCGCACCAGGCCGATCGTGCCCTCCTGGATCAGATCCAGGAGTTCCATGTTCCGGTTGGTGTATTTCTTGGCCACGCTCACCACCAGACGCAGGTTGGCCGCCACCATGCGCTCCTTGGCGCGGCGACCGCAGCTGAGGCGCTTGCCCAGCTGGGCCGGTGTGAGCCCCGCCTGGGCAGCCAGCCGTTCATTGGTGGGGTCCTCGCCGCCGGAACGAAGCCGCAGCTCCTCCCGCAGCTCCTCCAGGGCCATCAGCTCCTGCACCTGGCGCCCCAGGGTGATCTCCTGCTCGTGGCTGAGCAGGGGCACCCGGCCGATGTCACGCAGGTAGCTGCGCACCAGGTCGCCCCCCCCGAGGTGGGAGCCATCTGCAGCAGCCACAGGCAAGGAGGGCATGGCGAACGGCTGATTACGAAACGCTTGTGTTTCGTAACCTTATCACCGTTGGCCCGCCGGGCGCCCATGGCGTCCGAAGCTGGCCCAGGCCTGCAGTGTCAGCCCCATGGCGTTGCCCCGTGGCCCCGAACGGCTGCAAAAACTGATCGCCAACGCTGGCCTCTGCTCCCGTCGCCAGGCTGAACAGCTGCTGCGCTCGGGCCAGGTGCAGGTGAACGGCCTGCCGGCTCGGCTGGGCGACAAGGCAGATCCCAGCTGCGATCGGATCAACGTGGCGGGTGAGGCTCTGGCGGCACCGCCCCCGCCGCTGCTGCTGCTGCTCAACAAACCCATCGGGGTGCTCTGCAGCTGCAGGGATCCCCAGGGCCGCCCCACCGTGCTCGATCTGCTGCCGCCCGAGCTGCGCCACCACCGTGGTCTGCATCCGGTGGGGCGCCTGGATGCGGACAGCCACGGCGCCCTGCTGCTCAGCAACCAGGGCGCCCTCACCCTGACGCTCACCCACCCCCGCTACGGCCACCGCAAGACCTACCGGGTCTGGGTGCAGGGCCATCCCACCGCCACCAGCCTGGCCCGCTGGCGCCGGGGCCTTCCCCTGGATGATCAGCCCAGCCAGCCCGTGGCCGTTCGCATCCTGGACAGCAGCGCCAGCGCCACCTGTCTGCAGGTGGTGATGGGTGAGGGGCGCAACCGTCAGATCCGGCGCACCGCCGCAGCCCTGGGCCATCCCGTGCGTGATCTGCAGCGCCTGGCCATCGGGCCCCTTGGCCTGGGGTCCCTGCGGCAGGGCGAGTGGCGGCGCCTCGATCGCGGAGAATGGAGCCAGCTGGTCCAGCCCTCCTGAGCCCTGCCCGTTTGGTCCTGCCGGCGCGCCTGCGCCGCTGGCTGCGATGGGGTAGCCAGCCACCGGCATCCCAGTCCCCCTCTCAGGACGATCCGCTGCTGGTGGCCGGCCGGAGTGTGCGGCAGCGCCGTGAGGCCCGTGGACTGACGCTGCGCGAGCTGGCCCTGGAAACGCGCATCAGCACCCCGGTGCTGGAGGCCCTGGAGCGGGGCTGGCGCGAGCGGCTGCCTGAACCGGCCTACCTGCGCACGATGTTGCCCCTGATCGAGCGGCATCTGGATCTCGAACCCCGCAGCCTGGAGGCGCTGCTCCCTCCCGCCGGAGCCCAAACCCCCGGCTACCGGCACGGATCCTTGCGGCGCCGGTTCACACCTGGCTCGATCGAGGTGTTCAGCAGCTGGCAGGGCACCGTGCTCTACGGACTGCTGACCCTGGCGGTGATCTACGCGCTCAACCTGGAGCAGCAGCGCCTGGCGGCCGAGGGGCTGCTGGCCGTGCGGCCGATCCCGCCGCTGCCGACCCACGAACAGCACCAACCGGCCCGGCCGGAGCTGGGACTGCTGGCCGCCTTCCCCGAGCTGCGACCCCTCGACCAGCAGACGCTGGAGACGTCTCTGCGCCTGGTGGGTCAACCCACCAACCAGACCCAGGCGGCGCTGCCCCAGGCCGCCGTGGACAGCGACGGGGTGCTGGTGTTGCGGCTGCAGCAGCCCACCCGCGTGACCCTCAGCAGCGGCCGGGGGGCCCGCACCGATCTGCAGGGGGCCAGGGGAGACCTGGTCCTGCCGATCGAGGGCGGCTTCCAGCTCCAGCTGGACCCGCCACCGGCCAGCGGGGCTGAAGCGCCCGGGGTGGAGTGGAACGGCGCCGCGCTGCCCCCACTGCCCGGCCCGCCGGCTGGTCGCTACGCCGTGGCGGCCGGGCCCAGGCCGCGGCCGTAGCGGCTCGCCATGGCGCCGTAGCCCCCCAGGGGGCCGGCCAGGGAAGCCACCGGGCGATCCAGCCGCCAGCACCAGTTGCCCTCGGTGGTGCCAGGGGTGTTGAAGCGGGCCTCATCGCCCAGCTCCAGCAGGTCCTGCAGCGGCGCCACCGCCAGATCGGCCGAGCTGGCCAGGGCCAGCTCCAGCAGTTGCCAGCCCGGGGCCGTCACCGGTGCCCCCACCGCCCGTTCGACCCGGCTCCGGGATTCCCCATCGAGGCTGTGCCACCAGCCCAGGGTGGTGGCGTTGTCGTGGGTGCCGGTGTACACCACCCAGCGGCGGCCGCGGATGTTGGCCGGCAGATAGGGGTTGACGGGATCGCCGTCGAAGGCGAACTGGAGGATCTTCATGCCGGGCAGGCCGAACCCATCCCGCAGCTGCTCCACCGGAGGGGTGATCACCCCCAGGTCTTCCGCCACCAGCGGCAGTCGTCCCAGCCGTCCCCGCCAACCCTGCAGGTCGCCGCCCAGGGCGCAGCGACACCACAGCAGCGCCAGCAGCGGCCAGCCCGGTGACGCTTTCCAGACGCCGTGCTCGGCGGTCGCGTCGCCGCCCGGCACGCTCCAGTAGGCCTGCAGCGCGCGGAAGTGATCCAGCCGCAGCAGATCGAACAGGGCCAGCTGGCGCTCCAGCCGCGCCAGCCACCAGCGAAAGCCACTCACACCATGCACCGGCCAGCGATAGACCGGCGTGCCCCAGAGCTGGCCGGTGGCCGAGAAGTAGTCCGGGGGCACGCCGCTCTGGGCCTCCAGCGTGCCCTCCGGGCCGAGGGAGAACAGGGCCGGCCGACTCCACACATCGGCGCTGTCGTGGGCGACGTAGAAGGGCAGATCCCCCAGCAGGCGCACGCCGTGCTCACGGGCCAGCCGTCGCAGCCGCCCCCACTGGCGCTGCAGCTGCCATTGCACCAGCGCCTCCAGCAGCAGCGCCTGGCGATGCTCCCGGTCGAGGCGCCGCAGGGCCCGACGATCGCGACGGGCCAGGGGAGCCGGCCACTGCCACCAGGGCTGGCCGGCATGGAGGGCGCGCAGCACCATGAAGCGGCAGTGGTCGCGCAGCCAGAACCGCTCGGCCCCACACCAGCGGCGGAAGGCCTCCTGGTGCGGTCGCGGCTGGCGGCCCCAGCAGCGCAGCAGCTCTGGCCCGAGCACCTGGCCGCTGGGCTGGGCGGAATCGGCCTGGATGAAGCCCTCCTGGCGCAGCAGCTCGCCGTCCAGCAGGGCCGGGTTGAGGGCCGAGCCGCTGGGGGAGCTGTAGGGGGAGCCGGTGCCATCGGTGGGGGCCAGGGGCAACAACTGCCACACCCCCACCCCGCTCCGGCCCAGCAGCCCCAGCCAGTCGCGGGCCGCCTGGCCGAAGGTGCCATTGGGACCGGGGCCGGGCAGGGCCGTGGGATGCAGCAGCACCCCACAGCTGCGCTCACGGGTCCCGGGCAAGGGCGAAGACGTCAAGAGGAGGGCAGCCGATAGCGGCTGATGATTGTTTTGGCAAAGGCGGGGATATGGGCCTCGGCCTTCTCCGGATGGTGGCGCCGCACCCACAGCGCATTGCGGGTGAAGTGGGAGTCGATCGAGAACCGACCGTATTCCAGGCCCTTCGGCCCGAAGCGCTCCACGAACAAGCCGATCAGGTTGGCCAACCACAGCGGCAGCTTCAGCGCCTTGTCGTAGGCCTCGATGCCCTGCTGCACCGCCGCCCTGCGGTCACCGCTGGAGGTCACCGGCGCCAGATCGAGCTCGCTCTCCACCAGATCCAGAAGCAGCTGACCCTTCGGATTGCGCACCGTGACCCACTGGTGGCCGTAGGTGGCGCCCATGTAGCCCACCACCAGGTCGGCGCCGGCGTTGGTGTAATCAAAGCAGCTCAGGCAGCTGGGGGCGAACACCTGCTTGAGCTTCGGCGTATCGAGGCCGAAGAACGGCACGGTTTCGGTGCGGCCATCGCTGTGGCGGAAGTGGATGCGGAAGTCCTGCATGAACTCGTAGTGCACCACCGTCTCGGGGGAGCTCACCGTGCTCTCCAGGAAGGTCTGCAGTCCCCGGCGGCTCACGTTGTCAACGCAGGGCAACCCGAGCACGTAGAGCGCCTCAAGGGGCAGGGTGGGCTCCACGGCCCGCAGGGACTGAATCTGGCAGC
>JBJTWP010000196.1:0-8543 GCA_046081805.1 Cyanobacteriota bacterium | reverse complement strand
GCCACGCTCTGGACGCGGCGCACCGCCACCGTCACGATCTCGCAGCCGCTGGCCGCGAGGCTGGCCTGCATCGACTGGAGCGATGGGTACTTGCCGGTGCCGGTCATCAGGCGGCTGCGGAAGCGGCGGCCTGCGATCGTCAGGCTGTCGGGGTCGGGTCCGGTGGGGTCGGGAACGGCCACGGCGGGGGAGGGGGAACGGTCCTAGCCTCCTACCAGCCCTCTCCACCTGTCGTGCCCGCTGCGCCCCTGCTGGCTGCTGCCGTCGCCCCCCTGGCGGCTGCCACCACCATTGCCGCCACCCCGCTCTCCCGCGATGGCTTTGTGCCCCTCCTGCTCCCCACCCAGGTGGAGAGGAGGGTGGATCAGGCCACGGGCACCGAAATCAATCGGGTGCAGACCTTTGACACGGCTGCCCGGGCCCAGCGGCTCGCCAGTGCCATCCCCCGCCAGTGGAGCGGCACCTACCAGTCCTTTGCCAGCGGAGGCCCGGTGCCTGTGCTGCTGCGTCTGAGCAGCCTCACCGCCATGGGACAGATCGTGGACCTGCGCGGAGAGATCACCATCGCCGGCGTCACCTCCCCGGTGCAGGGCAACCTCAGTGCTGAATCTGACCAACTCGATCTGCTGGTGCTCGGCGACAGGGTTGGAGGAGGTCTGCAGCCGGGCGGTCTGTTCCAGGGCCTGCAGGGGCTGGAACTGAGCGGCTGGAATCCTCTGCGCTTCACCGAGTTGGGTGGCCGGCTGGCCCTCACGCCCGTGGCGGCTGCCAGTCGGGCGGAAGCTGCGGCCCCCCGCTCCCCTCGGATCCGCTCCACGCCGATGCGGTCGACCCCGATCCGGGGCCTGTGGTGATCAGCCCCTGTCGCCGCCGGGCTCTGGCGGCGACAGGGGCTGATCAGGCGGCGGCGTCGAAGCCGCCCCTGCGCTGGAGCAGCTTCAGACGCTTCCGGGCGGTCTTGTTCCCGGCCTCCAGGTTGAGAACCTGGGTGTAGAGGGCCTGAGCCTCTTCGAAGTTCTGCTGCTTCTCCAGGGCGAAGGCCAGGTTGTTCAGCGCGACGGGGTAGTCGGGCTTGGCGGCGAGGGCCAGCCGATAGTGCTTGGTGGCGGTTTTGTAGTTGTTCTGGGCCGCCAGCGCAAATCCGAGGGCGTTCTGGATCAGGGCCCGGGCCTCGGCGGGTTCCCCCTGGCTTTCCGCCCGCTTGGCGGCGAGCTTGAGGTTGTCGAGGGCTTGACCATACAGACGCTTGCGCAACTGCACCGAGGCCAGCTCGTAGAGGCCGGCCGCATCGCTGGGCTTGTTGCCGTTCCCGTCGAAGCGGGAGAGGGCCACCTCATCGCGCCTGACGCGCAGAATCTGACGGGCCACCACCACAGCGGCACCCGCCAGCAGAACGATCAAGCCGATCAGGTAGGCCTGAGGAAGCAGGGATTCGAGCACGACCTACCGGAGTTGCTGGTGTCAGGCCTTGGCCGCGCCGACGACGCTGGTGAAACTGGCCGGATCCACCACGGCCAACTGGGCGAGCATCTTGCGGTTCAGTCGCACATCGGCCTTCTTCAGGCCCCCCATCAGACGGCTGTAGCTCAGGCCGTTGATGCGGGCGGCGGCGTTGATGCGGGCGATCCAGAGGCGGCGGAAATCGCGCTTGCGGCGGCGACGGTCGCGGTAGGCGTTGCAGAGCGCCTTCATCACCCGCTGGTTGGCGGTGCGGAAGAGGGAGCCGTTGCCGCCGCGGAAGCCACGGGCCAGGCGCAGGATCTTGTTGCGGCGTTTACGGGCGACGTTGCCCCTCTTGACGCGGGCCATGGCTGGAAATCAGGTGGGTATGACGAATTGAATGAACCTGGAGTGAACCCAGCGGCCGGGCTCAGGCGTACGGGAGCATCGCGCTCACGTTGTCCGCATCGCGCTCATCGACGACGGCCATGCTGCCGAGGTAGCGCTTGCGCTTCGGGCTCTTGTGATCGAGCAGGTGGCTGCGGAAGGCCCGGCGGCGCATGAATTTGCCGCTGCCGGTGGCTTTGAACCGCTTGGCGGCTGCTTTGCGGGTCTTGAGCTTCGGCATGGCTCGCGGGGGCTCGGGCACAAACTAAGAATCTACGACCTGGGGTCACCGCCTCGGCCGCACCCATCGTCACGCCGCGCCGCCCTTGTCGCCCATCGCCCGTCTCTCCCCGCCGAGTCAGCCGCGGCGGATCCGCCGACAGCCGATCCGCCTGCGGCTGGCACCCCTGCCGCTGCTTGTGACCGCCTGCTGGGGGGGAGCCGCCGGCTGCCAGGCCCAGGTGGCGGCGCCCGCCGTTCAGCCGCTGGTGCACCTGCCGACGGCGCCGCCGCCGCCGGTGACGGCATCTCAGCCACGGCTCTGGGTGGCGCTGGCGGCCCACCTCGGTGGGCCGGGCGAGCTCAGCCTGCCCAGTGCCCAGGGCCAGCTACACCTCAGCGATGGCCGGGGCGTGGCGGTGCAGGCGGCGGTGGTCACGCTGCGCTGGAGCCGCCAGGCGCTGCCTGCACCGCTGCTGGTGCGGCGCTTGGCGCTGGGTCCCTTCGCCAGTTACGAATCGGCTGAGGCGCTGGCGGAGCGCTGGCGCGCCGAGGGGGCCAGCCCGGTGGTGGCCCGACCCCGTGACTGGGAGGTGTGGGCCCCCGTGGGCTCCCCGGCGTTGCCTGGCGAGACGGCCCGGCTGGTGGAGCAGCGACACACCCATGGCTGGATACCCCTGCTCAGCACGACTGCGGGCGCGCGGCCGCTTCAGGGACCGGTCCGCATCGAGGCGCCGGCCGGCCTGCGCTGGGCCGGCGGGGTGTTCGCTGGCCCGTTCCGGCTGCAGCCCGACGCCCATGGGGGCTGGACCCTGCTGGAGCAGGTGCCCGTGGAGCGCTACCTCCTGGGGGTGGTGCCCCACGAGATCGGTCCCGGTGCGCCGCCCGCCGCCCTGGCCGCCCAGGCGGTGCTGGCCCGCACCTGGGCCCTGCGCAATCAGCACCGCTTCGCGGTGGATGGCTACCACCTCTGTGCCGACACCCAGTGTCAGGTGTATGCCGATCCCCGCCAGGCCGGCCCGGCCGTGGGCCGGGCCGTGGCGGTCACCGCCGGCCGGGTGCTGGCCTGGCAGGGGCAACCGATCCATGCCGTGTATCACGCCACCAACGGCGGGGTCTCCGCCGCGTTCGAGGAGGTGTGGAGCGGCAGCCCGTTGCCCTACCTGCGGCCGGCGCTGGACGGACCGTCGCCCCGGCTCACCTCCCTGGGGCTCACGCTGCCCCTGGATGCCTCTGGGCTCAGCCGTCTGCTGGGCAGCGCGCAGGCGAGCCATGGCGCCGACCATCCCCTCTTTCGCTGGCACCGGCTACTCGATGGGGTCGCCCTCACCACTGCGGCCCGGGCCGCCGATCCGCGCTTCGGCCAGGTCAGCCGCGTCAATGTGCTGGAGCGCGGGCCGAGCGGCCGGGTGCTGGCCCTGGAGTTGACGGGCAGCTTCCGTGACGACGCAGCCAGGACCAGCCAGGTGGTGTTGCGGCGTGATGCGATCCGCCGCAGCCTGCGCCAGCTGCCCAGCACCCTGTTCCTGGTGAAGCCTGCGGGCCCGGGGCTGTGGCGGTTCGAGGGCGGTGGCTTCGGCCATGGCGCCGGGCTCTCCCAGGCCGGGGCGATCGACCTGGCGAGGCAGGGGTGGAGCCTGGAGCGGATCCTGGCCCACTACTACCCCGACACCCAGCTGCTGCCGCTCTCGGCCCTCGCCGGACGCACCCCGTAAAGTTCTGGGGCCTACCGGGGACTCCATGGCTGCTGGCGGCAGCTCATCCCATCGCCGCCTGAGGTCAGCCCTGTTTATGGGTGGCTGTGGCCTGGCCGGTGCGGCGCCGCACCTGCTCACCGGCATGGCCAGCCTCCTGCCGGCGATCACCCTGGCCGTGCTGTTGGGGGGCTACAGCGTGCGCACGGTGCTGCTGCCCCTGTGGCGCGGGCGCCCCGATCCGCCGTCTGGGCCCTGCGCTGCCCCCCCCGGGTCCCCTGACGATCTGGAGCCGCTCCCCGCCGTGGACGTGGTGGTGGCGGCCCGCGATGAGCAGGCCGTGATCACCCGGTTGGTGGAGCGGCTGGCCTGCCTGCGTTATCCCGAGGGGCGGCTGACCCTCTGGGTGATCGATGACGGCAGCAGCGACCGCACCCCGGAGCTGCTCGCCGAGCTGCAGACCCGTTTGCCCCGGCTGCGGGTGTTGCGCCGCGAACCCGATGCCGGTGGTGGCAAGTCCGGGGCACTGAACCTGGTGATGCGGCACCTGCAGGGGCGCTGGCTGCTGGTGCTCGATGCCGATGCCGAGCTCCAGCCCGACACCCTGGAGCGGTTGCTGCCCATCGCCGAGGGCCGGGGTTGGTCCGCCGTGCAGTTGCGCAAGGCCGTTCTGAATCCTGAGGTGAACCTGCTGACGCGGGCGCAGGCCATGGAAATGGCGCTGGACACGGTGATTCAGGAGGGCCGACTGGCCAATGGCGGTGTGGTGGAACTGCGGGGCAACGGCCAGCTGCTGCGCCGTGATGCCGTGGAAGGCTGCGGTGGCTTCAACGAGGAGACCGTCACCGATGACCTGGACCTGAGCTTTCGCCTGCTGCTCGGCGGCCAGCCGGTGGGGGTGCTCTGGGATCCGCCGGTGAGCGAGGAGGCCGTGCTCACGCTGCGGGCCCTGTTACGTCAACGCCAGCGCTGGGCGGAAGGCGGCCTGCAGCGGTTCTTCGACTATTGGCCGGGGCTGGTGGGCGGTCCGCTCGGGCTTGGTCGCAAGCTTGATCTGGCCTGCTTTTTCCTGCTGCAGTACGGCCTGCCGGTGGTGGCGATCGCCGATCTGATCAGCGCGGCGCTCACCGGCACGCTGCCCACGATCTGGCCCCTGTCCTTCGTGGCGTTCGGCCTGTCCGGCATCTCGATCCTGGCCGGCTGCCGCCGCGGCGGCGAGGGACCGCAGCTGCCGGCGATGCACCCGCTCAACCTGATGCTGGGCATCCTGTATCTGGGCCACTGGTTCGTGGTCATCCCCTGGACCAGCCTGCGCATGGCGATGCTGCCCAAGAAGCTGGTCTGGGCCAAGACCCTCCACCTCGGCGATGAGCCGGACCTGCTGGACGAGGGCGTGGTGGAGGATCCGGCCGCCGTCTGAGGGGCGCCGGAACTCAGGCGGCGCTGCTGCTGCTCTCGATCGGCTCATCCAGGTCGACCACGTCGCCATTGAAGAACTCGGCCAGCCGCCGGGCCTGCTCATCGATGGCCAGGCAGGGCGGCGAAGCCCCGGCCCCCGCAGCCTCAGCCGGCCGCTGCTGCTGGGCCAACGCCTGCTCTGGAGATGGGTGTGGCTGGATGGCTGGACTGGCCACCGCTGGTGGGGCGGCAGCCGGCTCGCCCGCCGCGGCCGGCTCCGGCTGGGAGGGGGTGGCGGCCAGCTCGGGTAGACGCTGTGGTGGCTGTGGCTGTGGTGGCTGTGGCTGTGGCTGCGGCCGTGGCGATGGTGTTGGCGTTGGTGGCGCCGCGGCGGGCATGGGGGCTGGCACAAGGGGGCCGTCGCCGCCCTCCAGCACGAGCTGGCGGCTGCCGCCGAGGGCCTTGCTGAGGGCCTGCTGCAGCAGCGGCAACCGGCTCTGCACCATGGCCATCCAGCTCCCGGCGACCCGCACCACGGCACGCTGGTCATCCAGTCGCACCAACTGGGCCTGCTGGGACAGGAGCATCCGGGTGGAGGGCAGCTCCAGCCCGGCCAGCACCTGTTGCCACAGTTCGGAGAGAGAACGTGCTGGCTCGACAGCGCTCGACTCGGAGCGGTGTTCGAGCGCCGCCGCGCCCCGGGGCTGGGCTGGGGTGCCCGTCAGCGCGGCTGTCACCGGCCCCGGCCGCGGTGACGGGGCCGCTCGTGCCGCCGGGACTGGCGCGGCGGCGGCGGCGGCGGCAAGCGGAGCTGGGGCGGCCAGCGGGGCTGGAACGGGCTGGGCCGGAGCCTCCGCCAGCAGGCCGAGCAGCAGCACCTCCAGCCACAGGCGCGGGTTCACGCTCTGGCGCAGCTGCTGTTCACTGCCCCTGAGCTGGGCCTGCCACAGCAGCAGTCTGGCCCGGCCGAGGCGCCCCGCCAGCTCCGGCAGTTGGTCACGGAACTGGGGGGAGACCCCGGTGAGCTCCAGCCGATCGGGTGCCACCCCTGCCAGCACCAGATCCCGCAGCACCCCGGCCAGGCCCTGCAGCACCGCCGCCGGTTCGCGGCCCCGCTCCAGCAGGGTGCGGCAGGCCTCCAGCAGCTCCAGGGGCTCGCCTGCCGCCAGGGCTCCCGCCAGGACCAGCAGCTCCTGCTCCGGCACCGCCCCCAGCAGCTCCCAAACGGCGGACGCCTCAATCGGTGCCGGCAGCAGGCTGAGCTGATCCAGCAGGCTCTCGGCGTCCCGCAGGCCGCCCTGGGCCCGCTGGGCCACCACGTGCAGGGCCTCGGCCGTGATCCCGATGCGCTCCTGCGCCGCGATCCAGGCCAGGTGCCGCTCCAGTGCCTGCAGCGGGATGCGGCGGAAATCGAAGCGCTGGCAGCGGCTCAGGATCGTGGGCAGCACCCGCTGCGGGTCGGTGGTGGCCAGCACGAACACCACCCGCGGCGGCGGCTCCTCCAGGGTCTTGAGCAGGGCGTTGAAGGCTGCGGTGGAGAGCATGTGGCACTCGTCCACCACGTAGACCTTCCAGCGGGCCTGCACCGGCGCGAAGCGAGAGCGCTCGATCAGTTCGCGGATGTTGTCGACGCCGGTGTTGGAAGCGGCGTCGATCTCAATCACATCGAGGGCCGTGCCGCTGGTGATGGAGGTACAGAGCTCGCAGCTGCCGCAGGGCTCGGGGGTGGGCCCGTCGCTGCTGATGCAGTTGAGCGAACGGGCCAGGATGCGGGCGCTGGAGGTTTTGCCGGTGCCCCTCGGGCCACTGAACAGATAGGCCGGCGCGATCCGCCCGGAGCGCAGCGCGTTGCCCAGGGTGGCGGCGATCGCACCTGCCCCACCAACTGGTCCAACCGCTGGGGCCGGTACTTGTGATGCAGCGGCTGGTATGCGCTCATGCGGGGCGATGACGCGGTCGGCGCTGGCTGGGGCTGCGTCGAGCAGGGGAGGTTTGAGGCTACCGGGCCTTGTCCTCGCCGGGTCGTTCGCCCAGCCGGTGCTCATCCAGCCGCCGCTCCAGCCGCGCCTCCAGCTCCTCCACATCCGCCAGCTGATCGGCGATGGTCTGGGCCGCCTGCCGCAGGGCGTCGAACTGCCTGCCGCCGCTGTCGCTGCCGATATCGCCCCAGCGTGCCTCCGCCTGGGCCAGTTCCTGCTCCAGTCGCTCCTGCAGCTGGCGCCGTACCCCATCCAGCTGACTCAGGGCCTGCAGGGCCAGCTCCATGCCCTGGGCCCGCTGGCTGTCGCTCAGCCGCTCCTGCAGCAGCTGGCGCACCCAGGCGATCAGGCCCGCCGTGCCAAGGCCTGCCAGCTCCTGGGCCGCCCCGATCAGCTCACGGCTGCGCAGGCGACCGCTGCGCAGCCCCTGCAACAGCGCTCCGGCCCCACGGCTGCTGGTCTGCAGCCAATCCTCCACCTGGGAGCTGCGGTGGCGGCCGGTCTTGCACCAATGGGCGAAGTGCTCACAATTGTTGAACAACAGGTTGTAGCGCTGTTCGCCGATGCGCCCCATGGCCCGTCGCAGGGTCACCCCCACCGGCGAGCAGCTGCCCTCCGGATAGGTGACCACGCCCGGGGGCTGACCGCGGCTGAACTCCAGCACCGGGCTGCGCAGGATTTCACGGCCCTCCAAATAGTGGGCCACGGTGCCGTCGCCCAGATCAATGCCGTGGTGGGTGAACAGGCCGTGCTGGCGCGACACCTGCAGGTGATCAGCTGCTGCCAAGGCCGTTCAGGGCCCAACTCAGGCCCTGGCCTGCCGGGCCTCTTCCAGCGTGCCGGCGAGGGGCAGCACCTGGGCCCTGCTCAGCTGGTCCACCAACTCGCGGGTCACCGTGAAGCTCTTCACGTCGTGGCGGGAGGGCAGGTCGTACATCAGCTCGAGCATCAGTTCCTCCACGATGCCGCGCAGGGCGCGGGCCCCGGTCTTGCGGCGATGGGCCTCGCTGGCGATCGCCTCCAGAGCTCCGGGTTCGAACTCCAGGCGCACACCATCCATGCTCAGCAGCGTCTGGAACTGCTTCACCAGCGCGTCGCGCGGCTCGGTGAGGATCGCTTCGAGGGCCTGGGTGTCGAGCGGTTCGAGCACGGCACTCACCGGCAGGCGGCCAATGAACTCGGGGATCAGTCCGTACTTCACCAGATCGTCGGGCTGGAGATGGCGCAGCACCTCGGCGGCCTGGCGATCCTTGTTGCCGCGTGGCCGGCCGCTGCCCTCAGGGTTGATGAAGCCAATCGCGTTGCGGCCCATGCGCCGCTGCACCACCTCTTCGAGCCCCACGAAGGCACCGCCGCAGACGAACAGGATCTGGCTGGTGTCGATCTGGATGCAGTCCTGGTAGGGATGCTTGCGACCGCCCTGGGG